>JBDSDS010000219.1:0-15219 GCA_039920445.1 Chloroflexia bacterium | reverse complement strand
TAGGGTAGGCACACGATTAAGAGGCTATTTCAAAACAGGCAAAAGGAATGTAGGGGCGGACCCGTGTGTCCTACCTGTTGGGGATGTATCCAGGCAAGGGCGGACACACGGGTCCGCCCCTACGGTTTTGAAAAGGTCTAAATTAGTCTACAAACAGCGGCACGATCTGGAAAGCAAGCACATCCACCAACCCCTTGTCGGTGAGCTTTAGCTCCGGGATAACCGGCAGAGCAAGGAAGGCCATCGCCATATAGGGGTTGTCGAGAGGGCATCCAAGCGAGCGTGCCGCCCCAAGCAGTTCAGCCATCGCGTCACGCACCACGCCAAGCGGCTCACCCGACATGAGACCCGCCAAAGGCAGAGGCAATTGTCCCAGGACCCGCCCTTCATTCACCGCGCAGATACCGCCTCCCATCTGTGCGACAGTTTGTACCGCGAGCAGCATATCGCCGTCGGATGCGCCGACAACCACCACGTTGTGCGAATCGTGAGCGACACTGGAGGCAAGCGCGCCCGTCCGTAATCCGAAACCTTTCAGTAGTCCCAGGCCAATGTTGCCTGTGCCTGCATGTCTTTCTACAACTGCGATCTTAATTAGATTTTGTTCGGGTGAGGCGACCACATAACCATGTATCACGACAGGTTCAACTATCGTGGTTTTCGTCACGATCTGCTCCGGTATAACCTGGATGGCACGCGCTTTTGTCCCAGTTGCCGCTATAAGGAACGATGATTCGCTCAAATCACGCGTCAAAACATGGTTCACCGGAGGGCGCGTCTGATTGGTCTGTTTCTGTAGCAGTTTCCCATCCTCCGCAACGAGTTTGCCAGCCGCAAAGGTGCGCGAAACACGCAAATCGTGTAAGCCGGAGAAGGTGACAAGGTCAGCGTGGTAACCGGGCGCAACAGCGCCGAGATCGTGGAGGCCGTAGTGCCTGGCTGTGTTGATTGTCGCCATCTGAATAGCAAGTATCGGATCGAGGCCCGCAGCCACTGCTCGCCTGATAATGTGGTCGATGTGACCCTCATTTTGCAGTTCGGCTGGCTGTTTGTCATCGGTCGCCCACGAGCAGAAGCGGGCGGTGCGCCCGTTCACAATGGGCAAAAGCGCATCAAGGTTCTTCGCAGTGGAGCCTTCACGGATCAACACCTGAAGGCCGGAGCGCAGCTTTTCTAACGCCTCCTCAACAGACACACTCTCGTGGTCAGAGGAAATGCCCGCCGCTATGTAAGCCTGCAATGACCGGCCTCGAACGAGAGGTGCGTGTCCGTCCACTCTCATCCGGTGCTCATGGCCCATAGCCGCCTTCTGGACCATGTCGGGCAAGGCACAAATGACCCCTGGATAGTTCATCATCTCTGCCACACCCAGTACACGTGGTTCCCCTATAAGCGACGCCAAATCAGACGCGCTTAACCTTGCGCCCGATGTCTCCATATCAGTTGCCGGAACGCACGATGATAGCATCACAAATACCCGAAGAGCCAACCCTTCGCTCGCGTCAAGCATGTAGCGAATACCCTCAAGGCCGTGAACGTTTGCGATCTCATGCGGGTCACTCACTATGGCGGTGGTGCCGTGCGGGAGAACAGCGTTAGCATATTCGGCAGGCACAAGCAGGCTACTCTCTACATGCACGTGCGCGTCCATGAAGCCGGGCGCAATGTAATCGTCTGAAATGTCTATTGTTTCCCGCCCCTGGTACTCCCCCGGAGTTCTACTTACCCCGGCGATCCGCCCTGCGAAGATGGCAACCTCTGCAGGGTAGACCTCTCCGGACAAAACGTTGAGCAGACGGCCCCCGGTAATCACCAGGTCAGCAGGGGCTTCGCCACGGGCCACCTCAAGCAGGGATCGCATCTGGCCCTCGCCCATTTGGAATGCTTTGAACATACCTATTTACTCCGACTCTTATTGATTACAGCGCGAACATATGACTAACTTATCTAAATTGTGCGCGATAAGTACAGAGCCTATCCGATGGCGGACCCATTTCCCATTATCATTCTCTTTATCCACAACGTATCCTGTTGTACAATAGCCCAGACCCCAAGAGATAGATAGGGTACTGTCGCCACCAGGAGGAAGCGTGAACCCTTCAACTCCAATCAGGATAGATGCCCCGTTCGAGCCGCTTGTCAGGCGTATCGTCGAGGAGGCGACTGTCGAGAATGACCGCATCCTCAAAATCGACCACTTTCTCAATCACCGTATTGAACCTCGGTTCATGTCAGCCATGGGCGACGCGATGGCCGAGCGCATCAGCCAGTTCGAGCCTGATCTCCTGCTGACGGCGGAAGCCAGCGGAATAGCGCCCGCGCTTGCCACCGCTTATGCCCTTGACATCCCCCTTGTGTATGCCAAGAAATACTCTCCCGTGGTTGAGCCTCCCGCCCTCTCACGCATAGTACCGTCGCCCACGAAAGGCGGCGAGACACGTTTGGTCGTCGCGGCGCGTTATCTGCAACCGGGGATGCGCGTTGCCCTCATAGACGACTTCCTGGCTAACGGTAAGACCGCCGTTGCGCTGGCCGAGATCGTTTCCGACGCGGGCGCGATTACCGTGGTGGCAGGCTTCCTGGTAGAAAAACTCTTCCAGGATGGCCGCGCAGGCCTTGAGAGGCTGGGCATCCCGGTGGCAACCCTCGCCCAGGTGCGCCGCCTTGAGCAGGGCCGCGTTATCATGGTAGGAGACTAACACCTCATCTAACGTAAGTATTCATACGCGGGAAGCGTCAGGAACTCGACAAAGTCATCAGCAAGCACAAGGCGATCCAGGATTTCGGCAGCCTCAGTGAGCCTCCCACTATCCGTTGAGCCGATTGTAGCAATTTCCTCTTCACGTATGAGATGGTAGAGTTGCGCGTCTACCCTCCGGCCATCCTCCATAATAGCCCCATGCCGTATCCACTGCCAGAGCTGGGCGCGTGAAATCTCGGCGGTTGCGGCGTCCTCCATCAGATTGTTGATCGCGGCGGCTCCAATCCCATTTAGCCACGAAGCGATGTATTGGAGGGCAACGCTGATGTTCAGGCGCACACCTACCTCGGTTATCTTCCCACCTTCTATGCGAGGATCGACCAAATCATCCGGCTTTATATTCACATCTTCCCGCAACACATCCTTCTGGTGCGGCTTGTCTCCGAGCACGTGTTGAAATATGCCCCCCGCAAGCGGAACGAGATCAGGGTGGGCCACCCATGTTCCGTCAAAGCCATCAGCCGCTTCGCGCTCTTTGTCCTCTCTCACCTTCGCGAAGGCGGTTTCGTTCACCTCTGCGTCTTTTCGGCTAGGGATGAAGGCTGCCATCCCGCCAATCGCATGTGCGCCCCGGCGGTGGCAAGTCTTTACCAGCAATTGAGCGTAAGAGCGCATGAAGGGCACGCCCATTGTGATTTGAACGCGGTCGGGAAGCACAAAATCGGGCCTGTCGCGGAACTTCTTTATTATGCTGAAAATATAGTCCCACCGGCCCGCATTCAACCCGGCGGCATGTTCTCTCAACTCATACAATATCTCGTCCATCTCCAAAGCCGCCAGGATCGTCTCTACCAGCACGGTCGCCTTGATACTACCTGATGGGATATGTAGTTCCTTCTCTGTGAAGTCGAAAATATCATTCCAGAGCCGCGCCTCTAAATGGCTTTCGAGCTTTGGAAGGTAGAGGTAAGGTCCGCTGCCTCGCTGTAGTAATTCATGAGCATTATGATAGGCATACAGTCCGAAATCGAAGAGGCTAGCGGGGACCGGCTTACCCTCAAATAGCGCGTGCTTCTCCTCAAGGTGCCAACCCCTCGGCCTTACGAGTAACATGGCGGTCTTGTCGTTGAGACGGTAGCTCTTACCCTCAGGGCTGTCAAACTGTAAAGTACACCGCACGGCATCCATCAGGTTGAGTTGCGCCTGCACCACGTTGTCCCAGGTGGGAGAGAGCGAATCCTCAAGGTCGGCCATAAAGACGTCAGCCCCCGAGTTGAGAGCATTGATCATCATCTTGCGCTCGGCAGGGCCTGTGATTTCGACGTGGCGGCGTTGCAGATCGTCGGGTACAGGCGCAACTGTCCAGTCGCCTCGTCTTATCTGCTCAGTTTCACGCAGGAAATCAGGCATACGGCCAGCATCGATTTCCGCCTGCCTCTCTACTCTGAGCTTAAGGATGCTATCACGCCTGCTTGAGAATCGCTCGACTAGCGAGGCCACGAATTCGAGTGCGTCGCTGGTAAGCACCCTCTTATATTCAGGTTGGGGTAGAAACGCAATATCGATTCGGGTCATGAAGGCTCCTGCGAATAGTCAGAGAAATTGGGATTAGTACATCGTAAACGTATGTTGGCTACCAGTCAAGACTATGCATACTCTTGATTGCTGTAAGTGCCACCTGTAGTATAAACTGGTCAAGGCCTGGGAGGAATAGTTAGTGGCTACGCTTCTTGTCAAAAACGCAGATATCGTCGTCTCAATGGACGATACGGATACAGAGTGGCCGCGTGGGGGTATCTTTGTATCAGATGGCGTGATCACCCACGTAGGTCCGACCGCCGAATTGCCCCAGACTGCGGACGAGATCATTGATGCGTCTGGCATGCTGATTATGCCGGGCATGGTGAATACGCACCACCACTTCTTCCAGACGCTCACCCGCAACCTGCCCGCCGCTCAGAACGCCAACCTTTTCAATTGGCTGGTGACCCACTACCCGATCTGGGCACAACTCACGCCCGAAGCGATTTACATCAGCAGCAAAATCGCCATCGCCGAGTTACTCCTGTCTGGCTGCACCACCACGAGCGATCACACATATATATGGCCCAACGGCGCGCGCCTTGATGACCAGATCGAGGCGGCCACTGAAATGGGCATCCGCTTTCACGCTGCGCGAGGGTCGATGTCGGTCGGGGAGTCGCTGGGAGGCTTGCCGCCTGATAGCATAGTAGAGGACGAAGCAGCCATCCTGCGCGACTCCAGGCGCGTAATCGAGCAGTATCACGATGCCCGTCGGCATGCCATGTTACGCGTTGTGCTGGCCCCCTGCTCTCCCTTTTCCGTCTCACCCGACCTGATGCGCGAAAGCATTGCGCTGGCCCGCTCCTACGGCGTGCATTCCCACACCCACCTGGCCGAGACAATAGACGAGGAAGATTACTGCCGCCAGACGTTCGGACGCACACCCGTAGAGCTTGCGGAAGAGCTAGGTTGGCTCGGAGAGGATGTCTGGCACGCCCATATGATACACCCTCATGCCGAGGAGATAGGCAGGCTGGGAAGGAGTCGAACAGGCATCGCGCACTGCCCAACGTCCAACATGCGTCTCGCGTCGGGAATAGCGCCTGTGCTCGCGTTGCAGGCAACAGGAGCGCGTGTGGGCATCGGCGTCGACGGCTCGGCCTCAAACGACGGGTCGCACATGCTGGCGGAGGCACGGCAGGCTCTCCTGCTCCAGAGGGTTGGTAACGGCCCGGATGCGCTCACCGCCCGTCAGGCCTTACGAATGGCAACCAGAGGCGGCGCGGATGTGCTGGGGCGCGACGATATAGGCTGCCTTGCCCCTGGTATGTCAGCCGACTTCATAGGCTACAGGCTTGATACTCTCGGCCTGGCCGGAGGCGCGGTGCATGATCCATTAGCATCACTCATATTCTGCCAGCCCCCAAACGTTGATCTTAGCGTGATCAACGGCAGAACACGCGTGCAGGAAGGGAGATTGCTGGACGTTGATTTACCTCCGCTCATCGAGAGACACAATGAGGTGGCACGCGCATTGGTGAGTGGAGAGCTTAAGTAAGCTTATATTCCGACAAGTGTGAAATACTCAAGAAGTCCCAGGTCAATGACACACTCTAAGGATACGCCTAATGCGGGCTTTGAGCAACGCGGCGTCCTATTCCTTTACGCCTGTCGTAAGCGGGCGAACAGAATGAACTAGGGCGTATGGGTTTAGGGGACGGGACAGAGGCATTTACGGTATCTCAGTGGTCAGCATTGGCTCGGCAGTGGTGATGCTAAGAGGAAATTGTCTAGGCGAAGGCAAACCGATAGCTTCGTGGGGAACAGCAACTGTTTGGGTCTCATCTGGAGGCGGGATAGCTGCCTCGGTGGGCTCGTTTACAGGGGGCTGTATGGTCGCTTCTTCAATCGGAAAGGGAGTGGTGGGGGTTGGAGAAATTTCTGCTGTTTCCGGGATCGGATTACTCGCGTCGGTCGTCTCAGTGCTCTGCGCCCGCGGAGTCGCCGTTGGTAAGGCAGTCAAAGCAGTCGCTGTTTCGTCAGCCAGGGGTTTCTCTCTGGCTCGGGTACCATGCAATCGGAACACCTGATCTTTCGCATATACGTATCCAAGGCAAGTCTCAGCCGAGTCCCAGCCGCGGCACTGGGTTATAGGCCCGCGCCAGAGAGCCTGACGATTGGAGGTGACGATGCGAGACAGCCATGCCCACTGACCGCCATGATAGAGGTAGATATTTGCCTGGACTGAAAGCCAATAAGCCCCCGGTCCAAGCGTTACGGGATCGATATTGACGAGCAGCGAACCACTTGCCATATCAGGATAGGGAATAGGAGTAGGAGTAGCTCCAACCTCAGGCGTGAACTGCACTATAGAGGGGGCGCTCGCTAGAGTGTAGGTAATGTTTTTTTCCATGAATAATGTTCTGCTCGGCTGCGCATCTAGGTCCTCGTAAAAGGTAATATTTACTGATGTGGCGGGACCCTCTCCATTTACGTATAGACCGGCAGCCTCAACCTGATTTATAGTCCAGACTTCGCCTTCAGGTACGATGAAATCGTCCGCTGCTTCCATCGGCTTATCAACGTCATCCTGTAGTAAGTGCGAGGCAGTTCCGAACCAAGACGGATTGTCATACTGGTCATACAACACCACCGTAGGGCCATCTGTTTTAGTCATATTCACCAGGTATCCAATACCAGCAAGCAGTACCAGAAACACTGCCACTGTGCCGACAAGATACAGAAATGCCCTCATGATCGCTGCCTTTTCCTCTTGTGCAGTCGGTAGGCTTATGCGGCCATACCCAATGCCAACACCATACTAACCTAATTTGCCAAGTTTGCGCAGGTTGAATTGCTGTAGTAGTAGCTTTCTTCGTCTCAAGATCGGTCTTCCCTGAAGTAAGGCAGACCAAGCGCTGCGGGCGCGCCAATACGCCTGCGGGCCGTCTCTCGTGTAGCTATAACCAGCACCAGTATTGTGAAGATATAGGGTAGCATGCTCAGGAAGAAGGGCGAGATAGCAGCCCCCGTGCCCTGCAAGCGAAACTGGAGCGCTTCGACCCCGCCGAAAAGGTACGCGCCGAGGGCTGCGCGCGCAGGATTCCAGGTGGCGAATATCACAAGGGCTATGGCTATCCAACCGCGCCCAGCTGTCATGTTCTCCACCCAACCGGGATTATAGGCTATCGAGATATATGCGCCCCCTAGACCCGCCAGTACTCCGCCGAGAAAGACATACAGGTAGCGAAGCCCGACTACGCTCAGGCCCATCGCATCGGTCGTGGCCGGGCTTTCTCCAACCGCACGCAGGTTCAGGCCGGGCCGGGTGCGAAACACCAGGAACCACAGGAAGGGCACAAGAAGATATGTGCCGTAGGTAAGCAAGTCCTGCCTGAAAAGAATAGGCCCCAGCACAGGTATGTCTCCTAATATCGGGATAGAGTACCTGGCGAACGAAGCAGACGGTGGCTGGCCGACCAACGGTTGCCCCAGAAAAGCCGACAGCCCACTCCCAAAAAGCGTGAGGGCAAGCCCACTCACTACCTGGTTGGCGCGCAGCGTAACTGTCAGTAGAGCATGTATCAAGCTCATCAGCCCGCCTACCAGCATGGCGGCGAGCGCCCCGAAGAGGGGATTCGCCGTCCAGAATGTGACCGCGAACCCACTGAGCGCGCCCATCAGCATCATCCCTTCGACACCCAGATTCAGTACGCCGGCCCGCTCGCAGAGTATCTCCCCCAGGCAAGCGTAAAGTATGGCCGTTGCCGCCCCGCTAGCTGCCGCGAGAATCGATATGATCAGGGTATCCATGTTATTCCGGCCCAGGCGTAGCTATTTGCGGCGCAGGCGCTCGAACTCGTATGCGGTATCTCGCAAGCACCTCGCCTCCGAGCAGGAAGAACAGGATGGTCCCCTGCAGCATCGGCGCGATTGCAGCAGGTAGGCCCATACTCACCTGTAACTGATCGCCGCCCACAAGCAGCCCGGCGAAAAGGAACGAGACAAGCACGATCACCCACGGGTTGAGCTTTGCCAGCCACGCCACGATGATGGCCGTGTAACCATATCCGGGCGACAGGTTGCGTTGCAGTTGGTGCGCGACGCCAGATACCTCACTCATACCAGCGATGCCCGCAAGCCCGCCGCTCAACGCCATCACCAGCAGGATGTTGCGAGCGATATTCATCCCGGCATAACGGGCCGCTCGCTCGTTCTCGCCGATAACGCGTATCTCGTAGCCCCACACCGTGCGTCGAAGGATCACGAACAGCACCAGCGCCGCGATCAGCCCGAAGAGCAGGCCGAGGTGGACACGGGTCGGCAAAAGGCGCGGCAACCAGGCTGCATCAGGAAACGAGGCAGTGCCAGGGAAGCCGAAGCCGTCAGGGTTCCTCCAGGGGCCGTGTACGAGGTACTCAGAAAAGAGGATTGCCACATAATTGAGCATAAGGCTGGTGATAATCTCGTTTACCTTGAAGTAGGCCCTCAACACGCCCGGTATGAGGCCCCACAGCGCACCCCCGATGAACCCGGCAAGTACCATCGCGGGGATGATCACATAGGAAGGCGCGGACGGCAAGAGGTAAAGCGCCGTGCCTGTTGCGAAGATCGCACCGAGATGTAGCTGCCCTTCTGCCCCTATATTCCAGAGAAGCATACGGAAGGCGATGCTAACACCCAGCGCGGCGAGGAGAAGAGGTATCGTCTTCACCAGCGTTTCGGCGAGTCCGTTCGTAGAGCCGAATGCCCCGTTGAACATGGCACTATAGACAGCCAACGGATCGTGCCCGGCGGCAAGAAGCACAAGTGCGCCCAACAGCAACGCGAGGAACACCGACACAATCGGCAGCAGAACCGTCACAATGCGCGATGCGGTTGGTTGTCGTTCGATGTAGAGACTAGACGAGGCCACTCGTGTCCCCTCGTTCTTTCTGTACGTCTGCCGCGTTCTCCATTATCCACTTCAGGAGCATACGAAGCCAGGAGGTTGAGCCGCCGAACATCTCCCAACGCGAGCTTGGTTCCATAACTGCCACAATGTTGCGGTAGCTGACCGCATGGTGCATCAGAGCGAGCGGCTGCGACAGGCGGTAGGCCTCTTGAAGCCGCTGCCCTGTCTCATGGTCGGTCCAAAGCCGCAGGTACGCCTGGGCTAAGGTCTCTCTTTGATCAAGAGGGATATCGAATTCGAAGAATGTAGGCAAATCGAAGAAGGGGTGCGCCACAGCCGCATCAGTCCAATCAAAGACGATATAGCGCCCATCCTTGACAACAACGTTCCCCCCGTAAAAATCACCATGGATGAGGGTTTGCGGCACACCATAGGCAGCCAATTGAGCGCACATCTCCTTGAGGCGCGGGGCGAATGCTTTTAGCTTCTCAACCTCTTCACTCTCCAATTCGCCTACTGCATCGGGATCATCAAGGAGCGGGTCGATATGCTCGACAAGGCGCTGCAAGCGGCGGTCGGCGCATCCCCCCGTTAGTAACGCATCAACCTCTGCTATGCTTGCTATCTGCATCCGACTGAGCACCTTCAGCGCTTCGGCCCACTGTTGCATATCAGCGTTACCACGCAATTCCGGGGCGGCAAAGTCACGAAGAAGCATCCAACTCTCGGTCGGTTCAATCCGAGTAACAAGCGGCGCGGGAACGTTTTTCGGGAATAGCCTGGTCATCTCACTCGTGATTAACGGCTCCTGAGAGAATATGGGGGGCACTGCCTTGAAATAAATCGCGCCTTGATTTGTTTCCACAGTCAACAGGCACGAAATGCTCCATGTCTTTACCTGCCGTACCTGTCCTGTGGCTGCTATACCGAGATGTGAAAGCTCCTGTTCAATCCAGGACTGCACCCCACTCAGCCAGCCTTCCTTTGCCCAAGGCGACCGCTGTGCGGGATAACTCCCCGTCTCACGCTCCGTCAGCCAGGTCTGTATGGTCTCACGATGCTCCGGTATAACCAGTTCTAGATCGCGCAAGAGTGTATTATCGACCCATTGGCCGTCCAGTGGTGGGTTCCATTCCTTGCTGTGGTTCTCCATAGCGAAAACAGCTTCTGTGCGTTTCTCCACCTCGATGTCCGCATAATACCGAGCGCAACGCAGCACAGTCGCGTCCATGCCCCAGAGTTTGTTCGCTTTACGCACAACATGGCCCACTTCTACTACGTCTCGCTCGTCCGGCACGAAATGAGGCAGCGTCCATTTATCCCCGTTGCGGAGCATAAAGACCTTTGGCTCCAATATATGACCTAGCATGATGTAACGGTCGCGCCGCTTTATAGGGTCTTCGCCAGAGATCGCGCCGCTCATGTTTTATGCTCAGGCAAGGGCGCACTTTGCCCGAGGGGTGTTCCGGCCATCATCATACCCAGGTGCTCGATGTCGGCGCCCTGAGCCTCTACCGTGCCCATGATGCGCCCCTCGTACAGCACCGATATCCTGTCGGAAAGGGCCATCAGCTCGTCCAGGTCTTCGGAGATGAGTAGCACAGCAGCCCCTCGTGCTCGTTGCTCTAATAGGAGACTATGGATTAGCTCGGTCGCGCCGATGTCCACCCCGCGTGTCGGGTGTACGGCCACTATCAGGCGCGGCTTGCCAGAAAGCTCACGGGCGAGCAACAACTTCTGCTGGTTGCCGCCCGACAGCAGACCTGTCTTGTGCGAGCGGCCCGGCGCTGTGACACTGTATTCTTCGATAAGACGGTCGGTGAAGGCTGCCGTAGCCTGACTATCTATAAAAGGCCCCCTGGCAATAGGAGAAGTACGGTAGTTCTTCAGTATGACGTTGTCGGAGAGGTCTAACGACGAAATCAGCCCTGTACCGAGGCGATCTTCCGGCACGTGAGCCACACCTGCGTCTACCACCTGTGCGGGAGAGCAGCGAGTCATATCTTTGCCATCAATCATAACCTTACCACTCGTCGAAGGCCGCAGTCCAGTGATTACCTCCGCCAACTCGCGCTGCCCATTTCCCGCCACGCCCGCGATACCGAGGATTTCGCCTTCATGGATGTCTATCTCAACATCATGTAATGCGGGCAGACCCCTGTTACCCTGTGCGCTTAGACCACGTACTTCCAACACTCTATCGCCCTTGTCGGACGGCATATAACCACTCGTAGGGGAAATGTCTCGGCTCACCATCAGGCGCGCCAGCGACGCCTTATCGCTTTTTGCCGCCGCGACTGTGCCGACCACACGCCCTCTCCTTAGAACGGTAACGGTATCAGCCACCGCGAGCGCCTCACCCAGCTTGTGCGAGATAAAAATGATCGAAAAGCCCTCGAAGGCCATCTGGCGCAGCGTCTTTACAAGTGCATCCGCCTCCTGCGGGGTAAGCACGGCGGTCGGCTCGTCGAAGACAAGGATTTTCGCGCCCCTATAGAGGAGGCGCAGTATCTCCACGCGCTGCTGCTCGCCCACCGATAGCTGCCAGATGCGCGCCTTCGGGTCGATACGCAGGTTATACCGTTGACTGAGCACCTCTAGTTCTCTCTCGACCGATAGGGTATCGAGAGACAAGCCACGCCCTTTCTGTCCGAGCATCGCATTTTCCGCGACCGTAAGCGACTCCACGAGCATGAAGTGCTGGTAGACCATGCCTATACCGTGGGCGATTGCGTCTCGTGGAGAGTGGAGGTGAGCGGGACGACCGTGGAGGGTTATAGTCCCTTCATCGGGACGGTAGAGGCCCGCCAGAATGCTCATCAAGGTCGATTTTCCGGCACCATTTTCCCCAAGCAAAGCATGAACTTCGCCGGAGCGGACCGCGAAATCAACTTTATCATTCGCAACCACCCCGGCGAAGCGCTTTGTGATGCCGGTCATCTCGACTGCGTTCATAAGTTAGAGTTCAAGGTTCAAGGTTCAAGGTTGTATGGCGTTCCAATTTTGAACCTTGAACCCTAACCCCTACTACGGCGTCGCGCTACCGTCTACGCCCTCGACGAACCATGTCATTTTGGATAGGAGGTCGTCAGCGGCAAGAACTGTACCGGCAGGCACTTTTTCCGCGCCTGTGTTGTCCTTCAAGGGTCCGGTGAAGATCGTGAAGATTGTCTGCTCACCTGACTTGAACTTGGCGATTTCGTCATCTGCCATCTTCTTCACATCATCAGGCACCATAGAGCCAATCGGCGCGAGGTCTACCACACCATCTTTCCATCCGCCCCAGTACTGGTCGCTTTTCCACGTGCCGTCTTGCACCGACTTGACGATATCCGTGTAGTAGATGCCCCAGTGCCAGATCGGACTGGTGAGCACTGCCTTTGGAGCAAACTTGCTCATGTCTGCGTTGTAGCCGACGCCGTACTTGCCGCGCGCTTCAGCGGCTTGCTGTGGGCCGGGCGTATCCTGATGCTGTGCGATTACGTCAGCGCCACCATCAAGCAGAGCCTCGCCCGCCTGGCGCTCTTTCGTTGGGTCGAACCAGGTGTTAGTCCAGACTACCTTGACCGTTGCCGTGGGGTTGCTCTTGCGAACACCGAGGGTGAACGCGTTGATGCCGCGAATTACTTCGGGGATCGGGAAGGCGGCTACGTAACCAAGCTGATTGCTCTTGGTCATCTTGCCCGCTATGAGGCCCGATACATAGCGCGGCTCCTCGATCTTGCCGAAACCCGTGCCTACGTTGTCGGCGGTCTTGTACCCGGATATGTGGATGAAAGTTGTGTCCGGGAAGTCCTTGGCTACGTTGATGGTGGGGTCCATGTAGCCGAAGGAGGTTGTGAAGATGACCTTATAGCCCTTCTGAGCAAAGCCGCGGATCGCACGCTCGGCATCTGCTGCGTTCTCTGGCACGCTCTCCTGGTACGCGGTTTCAACACCGAGGTCCTTTTCGAGTTGGAGCCTACCCTGGTCGTGCGCCCATGTCCAGCCCGCATCGCCAATGGGGCCTACGTAGATAAACGCCACCTTCATCTTTTCGCCACCCGCCACCTGGGTAACGACTTCGTTCACGCCGCCTGCTACTTGTGTTGCGGCCTCTTTGACGCCGCCTGCTATTTCCGTCTCGCTAGGTAGGTTGGTGGCGACCTGGGTGGCCCCCTCTTGCGCGCCGCCCACCACCTGGGTAGCCGTTGGCGTGGTGGTTCCCGTGTCGCAGGCCGACATCAAGAGCATACCTATCAGGGCAACGACCGTAAATACTTTCTGCTTAATCATCTCCTTGCCTCCTTTACCTGTTAGTTAGCATAAACAGGGGCGCTGCAAAAGCGTCCGGTTTCTATTATGCACCCTGAGCATCGCAGGGCGCGCCGATTTCCACTACACCTCCTCGAACAGAATATCCTGCGCGCCCTCCCAAAGCGCCATCTTCCCAAGCGCGGGAAGGTTCTCCTGTCCCTCGACTACCGTGAGGAAGTGGTTGGCTGCAAGTTGGCCCATCTTTGCCGCGAAACAGCAGCTACCATATGGAAAGAGTATCTCGGTCTCGCTGAACCCGCCTGGGTAAAACAGTATATCACCCCTGGAGGGATAACTGGTATGGTTCTCGAACCCAACGCCCAGGTCGAAGTCACCCAATGGTATCCAGCACGACTCGCCGCTCCACTTACAATGTATCAGCTTCTGCTTGTATGGTAACAGTTTGCTGAACGCCTCGCACGTCTTGGGCGCATTCTCTTCTTCCATGCGGGCTTTGAACTGGTATGGTCCGGCGGTTATCTTGAGCATTTTCATAGGCTATTCTCCTTTTCCTCTACGTGCGCTCCGGCTTGAGATGAACCTGCCTCATTCGCGCGTCTTCTACTCTTCGTAAACGCTTGTCCCAAGCCCCACACCATTCCCCCGAAGGCCACAAGACCGAACGGCACGAGCAGGGTGAGCGCGATGTTACCTCCAACGAACTGAGTATAACCGTCAGACCTGGAGTAGTTATACAGGAAGATCGCATCCGGCACAGCGCCAAACGCCACGAGAGCCGCCCAAAGACCCTGCCGGTTTAGCCGGGTAAGTCCGTAGCTCATAAAGAATATGCCAATGAGCAAGATCGGTATGCCGATGCTCCACACAGCGGCTATGCCGAAGCCCATCGAAGCTCCTGAAAAGGCCCAGTAGAGAGTTGATTCTATGGTTCGCATCGTCAATCCTCCACCACGCTCACTGGTCAATACCTACGGTAACTCTAACCTTTGCCCAGGCAGCCTGAACGTCAAAGTCATAGGTAGTGGTGCCAACTTCAATATAGTTCAGAATCCAACTTTATCTCTCACGAACCAAGTCGAGATGCTCTTGTATCATCTGGGCTATCTGTGCGTCACTGCAACGGGGGTGTTCCTGTCGCAAGCGAGTATCGAGCAATCGCATTTGCATCCGCCGCATCCCAAGCATGATGGCAATCTTCTTGGCAGGTTCCATCCTGGCATAGATCTCTATCTGCTTTAACTCTGATCTGTCCCAGCCAATGCGCTTCAGCATCTGCTTTGCATCTGCTGCGTTCGATTCATCCATCATTGGTACTCTTCAGTCTCCACAACACCCTCTCCGGCGTCATAGGCTGATGGCTGAGCCATACACCTGTGGCGTCGTGGATGGCGGTTGCAATGGCGGGTGCGAACGGCACGAGGGGCATCTCGGCCATACCACGAGCGCCATAGGGGCCATTTGGATCGGCTAGCTCCATTATAACAGGCACTATCTCAACCGGCATATCGAGCGCGGTTGGAAGCAAATATGTACTGAAGTAGGGGGTCAGCACGTATCCATCCTTCATCTGAAAGTCTTCGAGCAGTGCGTAGCCGAGCGCCTGCGCAAGACACCCCTCTATCTGGCCCTCAACTTGCTGGCGATTGATAGCCTTGCCCACGTCATGCACGCTGATTATCTTGAGTACCTGCACCTGTCCGGTCAGCGTGTTGACCTCAACTTCCACCGCCTGTGAAGCATAGCCATAAGCATAGTTTGGCCTTCCGGCTGTCGTGTCGGGGTCGAGGCCGGTGGTTTCGGGCGGGCGAAACTGGACTTTGGCGCGGGCCGGGCGCTCTCCCGC
>JBDSDS010000218.1:0-4015 GCA_039920445.1 Chloroflexia bacterium | reverse complement strand
GCGCACAGCAGGGACTTGAAGGTCATCCTCGACTTCGTGCCTAACCACAGTTCGGACCGGCACAAGTGGTTCCAGGCGTCAAAAGCGTCAAGAGACAACGACCACCGCGATTGGTACATCTGGACGGACGCCGCGTCGGACGGTGGCCCCCCAAACAACTGGTTGAGCATGTTCGGGGGGAGCGCGTGGGAATGGGACGAAGCGACGGGCCAGTACTACCTGCACACGTTCCTGAAGGAGCAACCCGACGTCAATTGGCGCAACCCTCAGCTTCAGGAGGCAATGCTCGATGCGATGCGCTTCTGGCTCGATAGAGGCGTAGATGGCTTCCGGGTCGATGTTGTTTATGCGCTGATCAAGGATGTTCTTTTCCGCGATGAAGCGCCTGACCCTGATTTTCAGCAGGGAGGGGACCCTTACAACTCTATTCAGCACATCTACAGCCTGAATCGCCCCGAAGTACATGATGTGCTGCGCCGGATGCGAGGGGTGCTGGACGAGTATCCGGACCGCATGATGGTTGGCGAAACGTCGCACCAGTCGGAAGAATATGCGCGCTATTACGGCAAGAACCTCGACGAATGCCAACTGCCGTTCAACTTCAGGCTGCTCACTCTCCCCTGGAGCGCACAAAACGTGCATAACGCAGTGGAAGAATACGAAGCGGTCTTGCCTCCTGGGGCATGGCCGAACTGGGTGCTGGGCAATCATGACCAGCCTCGTATCGCCAGCCGACTAGGGCCGGAACAGGCTCGCGTAGCACAGATGATGCTCCTGACGTTGCGGGGCACCCCTACATGCTACTATGGCGACGAAATCGGCATGGCAGACGTTGATATACCTGAAGAGCAGTTGCAGGACCCGTTCGGCCTGCGGGTCCCCGGCCTGGGGCTAGGGCGCGACCCGGAGCGCACCCCGATGCAGTGGGACGGCTTGCCTAATGCGGGCTTCACATCAGGCAAGCCGTGGCTACCCCTGGGCGATAACTACCGACAGGTCAACGTAGAGGTAGCGCAAAAAGACGACAGGTCTATGCTGGCACTTTTCCAGGTCCTTACTGAATTGAGGCGAGAAACTCCCGCACTGAACAGAGGGAGCTATAGGGCGTTGGATTCGGGCAATGATAAAGTATTCGCCTACCTACGCGAACATGGGGGCATAACGCTATTGGTGGCGCTCAACTTCGACGAACAGAGTTGCAACCTTGATCTGCATGATGCAGGAGCAGAAGGCCACGTTCTCATCTCTACACACCTGGACAGAAATGGGCCTCTATCTCTGCAACATATACAACTTCGCCCGAACGAAGGCATAGTTGCTCGTCTCGCCTAAGCTTCGGTCTTAAAGCGCGTTATCAATCGTTGCTCGAATTGAGTAGACTAAATTTATGAGAAGTAATGATGCCATATAACGTTAGAATCTCCTGGAAAAAGAATGCCAGCGAAGCTTTTGTCGATAATAAATACAGTAGATCCCATACGTGGACATTTGACGGCGGAATTGAGCTGGCAGCATCCGCCTCGCCGCATGTTGTACCGCCACCACTGTCCAACGAATCTGCGGTAGACCCTGAGGAAGCGTTCGTTGCTTCGCTATCGAGTTGTCATATGCTGTGGTTTTTGTCACTTGCTGCTGAGAAAAACTATATTGTAGAGAGTTATGAAGACAATGCCGAAGGAGCGCTGGGGAAAAATGAGGAAGGAAAGTTGGCAATGACCAGGGTTAGCTTGAGACCTATGGTCAGTTTTGGCAACACGCATACTCCTTCACAAGATCAGATAGATGAGCTACATCATTTAGCCCACGAGAAATGCTTTATTGCAAACTCTGTAAAAACCAAAATAACTGTCATTCAGACCTCAAAACTTGAGGAGAACGAATAATGCGAGATTTAGCCATAAGTTTAGAAAACCGCCCCGGAGCTTTGGCTGAAATGGGAGAGGCTTTGGCGATGGCAGGTGTGAGCGTCGAGGGCGGCGGGGCATTTGTCTTTGATGGTAAAGGTATAGCCCATTTTCTATTCGAGGACACAGTTGTTGCGCGCAAAGCTCTCGAAGGAAAGGGCATCGCAGTACTCGAAGATCGAGAAGTACTTGTTCAAAGACTCAATCAGGACCAACCCGGACAGTTAGGGAAGATTTCGCGTATGATGGCAGAAGCAGGCGTAAATATCGAGGTAATTTATAGCGATCATCAAAACCAACTTATCCTTGTCGTTGATGATTTCAAAAAAGGTCAAGCCGTCTCTGAAATATGGAAAAGAGGCGCAAAAACATAACGTGTAGCCGAAACCTGTGCGAAAGTAAAACTGGGTGGCAATAACGGCGCGTCTAATAAATCATTAGACGCGACAATACAATAATGTAGGGGATAATGTAGGGGATAATCTTGTGTTCGTCCTTGCCCATCAGTAGATGAATCCACATGGCGAACACAAGGTTCACCCCTACTTCTTTTACCCGTACCCGAGGGTTTTGTTAGGCGCTCTGACTACAGCGATACACAGAGGGAGTGAGTTGGTGCCGCAGTTAGTACTATTTCTTGATGATGGCGGCGTAATAAGCGACCACAGCAGGCGTGCTCCGCAGTGGCAGCGCCTTATCGGCGAGTTCTTACCACCCCTCCTGGGTGGCCGGGCGGAAGATTGGATAGAGCCCAACAAAGCATTTACCGCAGCCACGTTCGAACCTGCCGCATGGGAATCCAGACTTGCATCAGCAAGAGACTATTGGGACTTAGAGCGTACATACCTTCTGGACTGGCTTAATGGCATGTGTGATAAGGTGGGCGTAGAACGGCTGCCTGAAGAAGAAGGTCTAGCCCTTTCTCGCCGGGCTAACATCTGGATTACCTCTCGCGTCCGCGCTGATTTTCCCGGCGTAGTCGAAACTATAGTGACACTATACAACCGTGGCTATCGGCTGAATATGGCGTCCGGCGAGTCTTCTACCGACCTGGAGGGCTATTTACGCACACTGGGCGTGCGAGACCGTTTCAACCGCCTCTACGGGCCAGACCTCATAAACACTCTTAAGGCCGGACCGGAGTTCTATGAGCGGATGTTTGCGGACGCCTGTGTAGCCCCTGGTGATGCGCTCGTTGTGGACGACAGCCCAAGCGCAATTGGCTGGGCCTCGCAAGTTGGTGCGCGTACCATACTCGTGACAAGTCAACAGACTGACCCTTTGCCGGACCTGATTGCTATTCGCAGCCTTGCCGAGCTACCCACGGTTATCGATTCCCTTGCCTGAGAAGGGAGTTAGGGCTTGAAAACTACCCCCAGGTTGTCTTTTGGATAGAGGACAATATATCTCCCCCCACCAGCCTGGGCTATTCCAGCAGGCACGAGCACGGCGCCATCTCTGGTGTAGGTCCAGCGCTTCAACTCCTTGCCGGTGGGGTCGTAAAGTACAACTGCCTTATCCTCGGACTGGCTAACGAGCACATTGCTGTCGGCTGTTCCCACGAGGCGATTGCCGTCGCGAGCAATACTCTCGCCCATCGGCCACGCGTTCATCGGCTTGAGGTCCGGTCCGAAGGTCTGCACGCGCCTGTTGCCCACGTCGGCCACGAATAGTATCCCCGATGGCGATTCCCACACCGAGGTAGGCTCGATGAACTGACCGGGCGCGTTGCCCATCGCGCCTATTGTGGCTAACGCCTGTCCACCGGGTGTAAGCTTTATCACCTTACCACCGCCTGTGTCGGCTACCCAGAAATTGCCGTCACTTGCCAACGAAAAGCCTCTAGGGTAGTAACAGATACAAAGCAAAGCGCGTCCTAACAGCGTCCCATCCAGGTCGAACGACACCACCTCGGACATCCCCGCGTCGAGCACAAGCAGACTATTATCCTTCACCAGGAGTGCTGCCCCCTCGGCTAGCGGCTTGCCACCTGCATCTTCCACAGTCCAACCCGTCAATCGCTTACCATCAGGGTCGAACTTGTGAACTTTAGCATCTTTGTCCGTATAGATGTAAATCATGCCCTTGCCATCTACCGCCGCCGTGAAGGG
>JBDSDS010000217.1:0-5420 GCA_039920445.1 Chloroflexia bacterium | reverse complement strand
GTCCGTGTTGCGCGAGCGCTATCTTTGCTTGTCCATAAGCTCCTGCCGCGAGGGGATTAGCGCGCAAATAGTCCCGAAAGAGCAATGCGTAACGATCATTCGCGCTCCCTGCCCTCCGCACATGGATATTCATACGGCGGACATGAAGGTCTGCTGATGGACGGTACATCTGCTTCTCCCAATCTCGATCAGGACCTGTCGCAGTTGGTGGCCGGTGATCCTGCGTATGTTCCAGACGCGTATAGCCGGCCTGTTGGAAGGCTGCTTCCAGATCGGGTGTGAAATCTCGCACTGTAACCTGGAGGTCGATCACGTCTTTGGCCGCTAAGCCGGGCACCGCTGTAGAGCCTATATGATCGATCCGCAGTGCCAAAGCGCCCAGGGCCTCATGCATAGGGCGGGCTATCGCCGCAAACTCCTCGGGCCACTGCGGTTGATAATCAACGACGATTATTGGACGGGCATTTATCAAGTTTAGCTCCCGAAGCCTCCCTAGACCATAGGCATCATGGTTTGATACCCGTTCCAACTAATTCATAATTGCTTAGCCATAATAAGCGTAAGCGCTCTTATCTATCTGCGCGTTATTGAGTACCACGCCGAGCAGGTTGGCATTGACCTGCTTTAGCATATCGCGGGCTTTGATGGCGAGGTCGCGCTTTGTCTTGCCTGCGTTCACTACAAGTAGCACACCGTCCACTCTCGATGCCAATACTGCTGCGTCGGTGACGGCTATGATGGGGGGCGTGTCTATCAACACGTAGTCGGCGTTGTTCTTCAGGCGGGCTAGTATCTCGGCCATCCTCTGGGATCCTAATATCTCAGCGGGGTTTGGCGGTATGGGACCGCTCGTCAGTACCATCAGGTTCGGTATAGAGGTCTCCTGGAGTGGGAGACGTACACTTTCTTCCCCGGTCTTGCTGCGCGCCATCTCACTCACAAGGGTTGTCAGACCGAAGTCGTTGGAGAGGTCGAATATCTGGTGCAGGTGAGGCCTGCGGAGGTCAGCATCTATTAGTACTGTGCGTGAACCTGCGGCCGCGAAAGTGATTGCTAGATTTGCTATCGTGGTTGATTTGCCGTCATCCGGGCTGGTAGAGGTGGCAAGGATGGTATGCACAGGGTTGTCGGGGCTGGCGAACTGGATGTTGGTCCTCAGGGCGCGGTAGGCCTCCGCAGCCGCCGACTTAGGCTCAAGATGCGCCACAAGTCCCGCCCCGGCATCGACCTTACTACTCTTTCCTTTGTTCGCCAATGACTGCCTCCCTTGGTTGAATTATGAATTATGAGTTTTGAATTATGAATTATTTACCTTAGGCTCAATTCATAATTCATAATTCAAAACTCATAATTACCCTCTTGGTATTATCCCAATTGTGCTCAGATCGGTATATTGCTGGATGTCGGCTGGGTTTTTCAAAGTAGTATCTAATAGTTCAACAGCGATTGCCAGCAGCAGGCCTAGCAGCAGGCCAAATAATGCTGCGGCGAGTGCATTTAGTCTTGGACGTGGTGTGTAAGGCTGGCCTGGTATCTCAGGGGCTTGTGATATCGTCCACACTATTTTGTTGCCACCAGGATTGACGTTCTGGTTCTCGGCGGCTTGCCTCTCTACGAAGGCATTGGCGAAGCGATCCGCCAGCAGCGCTGCCTTCATCGGGTCTGTGTTATCTATTCGCATCACTATCGAATTGTCGTCAGGCCGTGACTGTACCTCTATCTGCCCTGAAAGCGCATTTACATCCACGTCGCGGATGAGATTGCCGTCGATTACTTCCACCCAGAATGTTTTACTCCCAAGTTCCTGTGCATAAGTTCGCAAGGTCTTCTTGAGAGCTTCTCCCAGTTCATTACTGAGCGGTACCGGCCTTGCCAGCAGAGTCACTTGCGCCTGATAGATACGGGGTTGCGCATCCGTGTAGATATAGGCCACGGCAGCCGCCGACAACATCACGAGTAGCGGTAACCACCACCGCTTCCGTAGCCCGTTCAGTATCTGTCGCAGGTCAAGTTGCATAGCGCCTTCGGCAATTATGAATTATGAGTTTTGAATTATGCATTATTGTTGTGCCGTCTAATGCATAATTCAAAACTCATAATTCATAATTTCGGTATTGTTCCCAGCACCGGCATCTCCAGGACGCGGCGGGCGTCGCGCTCGTCACGGACGCTGTCATCCAGGTATTCAAGTAAGAAGACGAGGGCCAGAGCGAGCACAAGGCCCATCATTGCACGTATGATTGCGTTCGTGATTTCTTTGCTGCGGCTTGACTGAATGTTGTCTATCCCGGCGCGGCCTATCTGCGCGAATACCCCCTCGTCGTCTACCATTTTGCCGAGTATCGGTTTCATTTTGGCGTCGGCAAGTACTATCGAAGCGGCATCTGCTACACCCTTGGCGACGTCAGGATCGTTGGCTGTTATTGTGAGCCTCAAATTGCGATGCGTGCGGTCCGCCCTGATTGTGTCCTTTACGTCCAACAACCGGAGTTTGCTTATACTCGTCTCTAGCTTGTCGACAGCCTCTTTCCCACGCAACAAGGGAGTCTCGCCCGGCCTGGCTCCATCCTCAGCTTGCTTGTTCAAGTCTGCAATTACCTGCTCGGCGAACCAGGTTTCCCTCATCGTCTGTAAGGCGCTGCCCGCGAAGGCGTCACTTGTGGTAATCTGCGTGTAGTCGTCCACGAGGAACTCGGAAGCGAACCAGTTGTAGTATGTGTCAAATGTAAAGTACTGTTGTTCCGCCGAATCCGGTGTAGGCTCATGACGCGTCATAAACTTTACCTCGGTCTCGTATGATCTTGGCGCGGTGAATGCCATAAAGGCGCTAACTGCCGAGGCGACCAGTACAATGCCTAGCACCAGCCAGCGTCGCTTCCATATAACGTTCCAGTATTGCCTTAGTTCCATATCAACTTTCCTTTAGACCGTCGACTTGCTCTACTTCCCTATCTCTACCAGTTTTTCTTCTATGAAGGCGGTGATTTTGCGTTTGAATACTTCAATGTCGAACTGCTCGGCGTGGAGGCGTATCTGCGCGGGATCATATGCTTTGTCGTCAAAGTGGTTCAGGGTAGTTGCCAGGGAATCAACCGTCTGCTCAGTAAAGAACTCTCCAGTTACACCGGGCACAACGCTTTCGAGCGCGCCTCCCTTACCGTAGGCTATCACCGGCCTGCCTGACGCCTGGGCTTCGAGGGGCGAGATGCCGAAGTCTTCCATGCCTGGAAAGACATATGCCCTGCACCCTGCGTAAAGTCTTTTCAGCTCCGCGTCCGACACGGTTCCGATGAACTCGACGTTAGATTTGGCTCGCTCCCGAAGCTCATCTTCCTGCCTTCCCCTGCCGACTATCTTAAGAGGCAGACCTAGCTCGTTGAACGCGTCGATGGCGATATCTATGCGCTTGTACGGCTGAAGGCGGGCCACCATCAGGAAGTACCCACCGTGCTCGCCTCCCAATTGCGGCGTGTAGAGCCTCGTATCGACCGGCGGGTTGATTATGGTAGCATGTCTACCATAACGCTTCCTGATACGCCGCGCAACGCCCCGCGAGTTGGCTATATAAGCATCCACTCTATTCGCCGAAACTTCGTCCCAGAGTCTAACATAATGCAACACCAGGGGCAAGATTTTTCTCATCTTGCCGGCCATCCGCTCGCCCCTGACGTAATCGTGATAGTTCCAGGCAAAGCGCATAGGCGCATGGCAGTAGCATGCATGGAGCGTCTCTGCTTCGGTGATAACCCCCTTGGCGAAGCGGCTGCTGCTGCTCAACACCACATCGTATCCCGACAGGTCGAACTGCTCTACGGCCAGAGGGTAAATGGGCAGGTACAACTGATAAAACTTTGCCACACCTGGAAATCTTTGCATAAAAGTAGTGCGAATATCCCACTGCCGGTAATGCGTGGGCATGGTAGCTCTTGCATAGACTGTAGTGTAGAGGGGCGCAGAGGGATAGATGTCGTGGAAGACATCCACCACGCGCTCGGCTCCTCCGTACTGGATTAGATCGTCATGTGCGAGTGCTATCTTCATGGTTGGTAGTTGGTGGTCAGTGGTCGGTAGTCGGTAATCAAGTTCCTGAGCGCCTATTACCGAAAAAACAGAAAAGGCTGTCTAAACATTGAAAATTACCCCTGTATAGAGTATAATTACGTTGGAATAGCATACAGAATCTTACTCCATACAAAAGTATTGTACACCAGAGCGGCTGAACACGCAGTGGCGGGTGGCACTCGGAGGGTTATAACATGGTTGCAAACACAGAAAAAATCGAAGTGGGGCTGGCGACGGAAGATTACCGTTATGGCTTCAGCGAGCCTGAGAACTACGTCTTCAAGTCGCGCAAGGGCCTCGACGAAGATATCGTGCGCGAAATTTCGCACATGAAGAGCGAGCCGGATTGGATGACCAAGTTCCGCCTGCGCGCCCTCAAGCAGTTCTACTCCAAGCCAACACCGACCTGGGGCGGCCTGCTCGACATAGACTATAACGACATTTACTACTATGTAAAAGCATCGGACAAGAACAGCGCAAGCTGGGACGATGTACCCGTCGAGGTAAAGAACACCTTCGACAAGCTGGGCATACCCGAAGCCGAGAAGAAGTACCTGGCGGGCGTCGGTGCGCAATACGAATCGGAGGTTATCTACCACTCGCTGCGTGAAGACCTCGAGAAGTTGGGCGTCATATTCACCGATATGGACACGGCGGTGCGTGAGTACCCCGACATCGTGAAGCGCTACTTCAGCACTATCATTCCATCGGGCGACAACAAGTACGCCGCGCTCAACTCGGCTGTCTGGTCGGGCGGGTCGTTCGTCTATATCCCATCAGGCGTGAGCGTTGACGTGCCGTTGCAGGCTTACTTTCGCATCAACGCCCAGAACATGGGCCAGTTCGAGCGCACGCTGATCGTGGCCGAACCGGGCGCGTATGTTCACTACGTAGAGGGCTGCACCGCGCCTACTTACACTACCAACTCTTTGCACTCTGCGGTCGTTGAGATCGTCGTGCTAGAGGGTGCGAGGGTGCGCTACACCACGATCCAGAACTGGTCGCACAACGTCTTCAACCTCGTGACCAAGCGCGCAGCGGCTTACAAGGACGCCACGATGGAGTGGGTTGACGGCAACCTGGGCAGCAAATTGACGATGAAGTACCCTGCGGTCTGGCTGATGGAGCCGGGCGCGAGGGGCGACGTCCTCTCCGTGGCCTTCGCGGGCAACGGTCAGCACCAGGACGCGGGCGCGAAGATGGTCCACAAGGCCCCGCACACTACCTCGAACGTGGTATCAAAGAGCATCTCGAAGGGCACCGGGCGCGCCACCTATCGCGGCCTGCTCGAAGTGGCCGAGAACGCCCACCACTGCAAGGCGAACGTCAAATGTGACGCCCTCCTGCTTGACGAGGAC
>JBDSDS010000216.1:0-2991 GCA_039920445.1 Chloroflexia bacterium | reverse complement strand
ACTTTGTAAAGACCTCCTGCACTACTTCTTCGGCCAGGGCAGGCTCGCCAACAATGCGTAAGGCGAGTCCGAAGCATTGGCGAACATAGCGGTCATACAGCGCCTCGAGAGCCGAGGCATCGCCGTTCGCCACTTTTTCTACCAATTGCTCGTCTGTTATAGGTGACAGGTCCAACATATATTGCGCAGTATAGTCTATGGTTTGCTAATTTGACGCTTGTTGTTGTCTTGTAGCTAAACCACGGACCTGCGATGTGAAGGATCCTGCTCCACCCATCCCAGGGATTGATCTCTACGTAGGGCAAAACTGGTTATGCAGATTGCCTTACAAAACAACATACGAGATTATAGCCCAATTAGATTGCACACGCAACACTATTATTCGATTGCCATATGCTAATTACAGGTTATCGACTTATTGTTATTGTTAGCTATCACTAACATTACACGTTATTATAGTAGGCACGATTCAGCAACCTGGCTTTGGATACTACATTCAACTAATACCCGGAGTATAACTTAAGTACTGCTATTGGGCGGTTGACGCATACTGATAGTGTCCAGTAAGATTACTCCATTCATGGCGCGCTTATGTGCGCTGGGCGGTTCTGCTTGATTTCTCTTCCAAAGAAAATACACTTCACAGCACACGCAACGGCCAACAACGTTGAGCTTGTAGAAAGGCTCCGGTGGGTGATTGGCATACGGTGGACCGTAGTGGTGGCCCTCCTATTAGTTGGGCTGTTGGGTGGGGCCTACCGGGCCGATCTGAACCAGATCAGCTATCCACACGTGATACTTGCCCTCCTTGTTACCGTCTACAATCTCTTCTATCTTGTTTCCACCCGCCAGGCGAACTTCGGCAGCACCAACCTGTCCCGAGTAATTCGCGTAGTGCAGATTCCGGTCGATCTCCTTATCTTCACGGCTATCGTGCATTTCTCAGGTGGGGTCACAGGCCCGGTGTTTGTGCTTTATTTCCTTTATATTTTCGTTGGGCTGGCGATTTTGCCACCATCGGGGGCGTATCTCGTAGCCGGTACCGCAGTTGTATTCTACGGTAGTCTGGCTCTGCTCGAGGCATTCTGGCTTAAGCCTCCCACTACTCCTACGCTTGGCGGCCAGGTGGCAGCTGACGTTCCGCTAATGACTTACAGCGGCTATTTCCTTACCGTATCGGCTATGTTGATGATTATCGCCTATATCGCTAACTATTTCGCCGGACTGCTTAGCCGCGACGAATATACGATTCGCAAGCAACTGGACGAGATCAATTCTCTTTATTCATTCACCCGCACGATATCGCGCACAGTCAGAACTGATGAGATAGCCCAGACCCTGGTGGATACGGCAGCCGAGATGGATTCTCCCACTTCATGCTCGCTCCTGATCTTCAATGAGCGCGGAGAAGGAGTATTTGCCGCGACCAGGGGCTTCTCGCCTGAGCAGGCGGGAGAGTACCAGCGTCACCCCTTGCCGTTTGACCACCCGGTAGTACAGGCCCTGCTTGCCGATGGGAAAGGAGTTTTCGCTCCAGACGTTGACGCGCTGCCGGGACTACGGACCATTTTGCTGCAACCTGATACTCGCTCTGTTTATGCCATCCCGATGCTGAACGAGGGCCGGCTGACCGGCATACTCAACTTACGTTACGATAAGAGATACCTCTTACCGGAGGCCCACTGGAGTCTTCTGCAAGCAATGACCCAACAGGCGGCCCTGGCTATCGAACGCGTCCGCCTGTTCGCCGATACCCAACGGTCCGCCAGAGAGATGACCAGTCTTTACCACATCGGCCTTGCTACCATCTCCTCGTTGCAAATTGATGAGGTGTTGCGTCTGATATATGAGCAAGTGAAAAGGGTAGTAGACCCGGACACTTTTTACATCGCCCTCTACGACGAGGAACGCACAGAGCTTCGCTACGACCTTTTCATGGAGAGCGATGAGGCGCTTCCCTCGTTCACGGCGCGGCTCGACACTATGGGTGTTTCTAACTGGATCATACGCACGCGTAAGCCGCTTTTCATCAGGCACTGGAATGAGGAGATAGAGCAGTTGCCGTTCGAGGCCAGCACCGTCGGCACGCCTACCCAATCGGTAATCGCTTTGCCCCTCATAGCCAAAAACAAGACGGTCGGCGTGATGTCTGTCCAGGCCCTCCTCCCAAATGTCTTCGACCAGAACCACTTGCGCCTGCTCACTTCCATAGGGAGCCAGGCAGCGCTCGCCCTTGAGAACGCCAAACTGCACGCTACAGTGAACGAGCAGGCGCAGCGCGACCCGCTTACCAGGGCCTACCATCACGGCACGTTCATCGATAGATTGCACCAGGCAATAGCCGAGGCTGACGCCGAGCGCCAGACCGTCAGCCTGATTATGCTCGATATAGACCGCTTCAAGAGCTACAACGATACTTACGGCCACCTTGTCGGTGACGACGTGCTGCGTAGCACCGTGGTCGCTATCCAGGGGCATTTGAAGGCGAGCGACGTCGTGGGCAGGTGGGGAGGTGAGGAGTTTGGCGTGATACTGCCGAACGTGACGCGCTTACAAGCCAAGCAGGTGGCGGAGCGTATCCGCGAAACGGTATCCGCGAACATCATGAAAGATTTGCATAACAGGCCGATTCCCTCTCCTACAGTCAGCCAGGGTCTAGCCATGTACCCCGACGACGCCGGACACATAGAGGAACTAATCGACAGGGCCGATATTGCTCTCTTCCGCGCAAAGGATATGGGGCGCAACTGGATCGCCGAGTGGGTAGATGTGGAAGAAAACAACGGCGGACCGGTCACTCTGCACGCAGTACCACGTTAGGGCGCTGTTTGCGGGATTAGGGATTAGAGGTTGCGGATTAGAGGTTGCGGATTAGTGGTCAGTAGGCAGTAGGCAGTAGTCACGCATCACGTTTCTAACCCCCAACCCCTAATTCCCGCAACATTATGTAAAGTCCTGAGTTGCCATACTGTCCACCATTGCTTATAATGG
>JBDSDS010000215.1:0-10235 GCA_039920445.1 Chloroflexia bacterium | reverse complement strand
GTAGGCGTGAAACGTGAAGCAGAAGCACCCCCGTGGCACGCGGGCCATGGCCATCTCCTTTCGGCGACTCCTATGCGCCCTTCTGCTCTTTGGCTTCTTGTGCCAGCCTTTGCTGTAGGAAAGCAAGCACCGCCGCTTCCGCCGGCTCAAGGCTGCCGAGCGATTGTGATAGTTTTTTCTCTGTGCGCTGTTTGAGAGTTTCCAGCAGTGTGCCGTCGAGGTAAGAGTCGAGCACAATCGGGTGGACGTAGCACTTGCGGCAGATGGCAGGGGTATTGCCAAGGTTCTGAGCCACCTTCTCTATCGCCTCTACTACGTTTTTCTTCGCCTGCGCTTCCGTGTCGAACACCTGAAACTCCTGCAACACTTTGGCAGCAAGCACCGTACCCCTCCAGGTACGGAAGTCTTTGGCGGTGAAGTCCTGATCTGTAATCTCGCGCAAATAGTCGTTCACATCTTCCGAAGTCACGGTCTTAGGCTCATCTACATCATCCAGGTATTGAAATAACTCTTGGCCGGGCAGTTCTGAGATGCGCTCGACGGTACGGGCGAGCCTTCTGTCATTCACCTCGATGAGGTGGTCCTTGCCGCTCTTACCGCGAAACTTGAAGCTTATCTTACTCCCCTCGACTTCAACATGACGGTTACGCATCGTGGTCAGGCCGAATGATTTGTTGGTACGAGCGTATTCCTCGTTACCCACGCGGATAAGGGTAGTCTCCAATAGATTGACCACGGTAGCAAGTACCTTCTCACGCTGAAAGCCATGCTTCCTGAGGTCTTCAGCCACTTGGTTTCTGATCTCAGGAAGGGCCTGACCGAAGGCGATCATACGGCCATACTTTGTCTCATCGCGCACTGTGCGCCAGCGTGGGTGGTAGCGGTACTGCTTGCGGCCCTTGAGGTCGCGTCCGGTGGCCTGGATGTGACCCTTTGGGTTGGGGCAAATCCACACTTTGTTCCAGGCGGGCGGGATGCCAAGCGATTTTATACGCGCGATGATCTCTTCGTCGGTGATGCGCTCACCATCCGGACTGAAATAAGAGAAGCTTCGGCCTCGCCTCTTGCGGGTGATTCCGGGCTTGTCGTAGCTGACATAGCGTAGCCCGGCGGCTTTGGCGGACTCGACCGGGTCGGTGATAATTTCAGGTTCAGGAGGGGAAGCAGCGTTCTTTTTCGGCATTGGATTTCCTTGTAGGGCTGTATTGTGGTGCTATTTACCGAGCATATACTACATTTTACGTGCCGTCTTCCCGCGAAAGTATATAATAGGAGGCGACTATAACTTATCAGGGAGGGTAGGGACGCTGTCCTCAAATATGGATGCTGCGAATAATGCCGTTGAGCAAATAAAAACCATGTTCGATTACTCGATCTGGGCGCGCGACAAACTGCTCGGCGCTATTGGCAGTCTGGAAGAAAGTAACTTGAAACAGAGCGAAGTCAAAGGGGTCTATGGCTCTATCCACGATACACTGGCACACCTTGCCGCATCAGAATGGCTGTGGCTGCAAAGGTGCAAGGGCGAGTCGCCTATGGAAACGCCGAAGGGAGAGGACTTAGCAAGTTTGCAGGCTCTAATCGAGTGGTGGGATGATGTTCACATATATGCCATAACCCACCTCAATGTCATCAACGAAGCTGACCTCGAACGTGATATAACCTACAGCGCCGCCGACGGCAAAGTCAGGACGCGCAAGGTGTGGCACATCCTCCTCCAGGTGACGAACCACCAGACCGAGCACCGCGCGCAGATAGCCTCCATGCTGGGGCAGTTAGGTGTGGAAGTGCCGCAGACAGATTTGGTGGTGTATTTGAGCGAGAAGGGTTGAGGCGATTAGGTGATTTGCCATAGAAAAACTCAAAGATCCTGTGCCTTTTCTTGCATACTTGCCTTGCTCATCACGTTGCTTATTGTAGCTTGTGATAGCAGTCCTGTGCCAACCCCTACATCCGAGCCGAAACTGACTGCCACTATCAACGCCATCTTTTCGAGAAATACGAAGTTGGATATCACAAAGGAAGAATTAGAGAGCGCACGAAGAAGGTGGGAAGAGGCAGAAATTACCAATTATAACGTCACCCTGTATTATCAAGGAGGCTGGGTGACTTATGAAATGCAGCTTGAGATACATAAGGACCAACCAAAGCTTCTGTGGATACAGTTTCCCGGTGGTAAGAGATATTCAACCAATGCTTCCTTACCCGGCACCCCGATAACGAAGTCCGATGAATTTCAGTTGTACCGCTATACTGATTTCACCGTAAACAAGCAATTTGACCTTTTTGAACAGGAGCTTACAACCTATGACCCGACACAAACGGTCACGAACTGTCATGTGGAATTTGATCAAGTAGCTGGCTATCCATCTCTTAGGAGATGTGACATTCGCGAGATGTCCGATGATGATTACACACTGCGAATTAGCGATCTTACAAAGTTAGAACCATAGGTTTGGTATATGTCATGGTAATAACGGAATGATATTCCAAAGGAGAACAATCACCAATGGCAACTACTATCAACGACAAAGAACAGGGCACATCAACCTCCCATAAGTGGGTTTACCTATTCCACGAGGGCAACTCAAAGATGCGCGACCTGCTCGGTGGGAAGGGGGCGGGCCTCTCGGAGATGACCAACGTGGGCCTGCCGGTCCCTCCGGGGTTCACTATCACCACCGAGGCTTGCCGGGCTTTCTATGAGAACCGCAAGCAATTTCCGCAGGGGATGTGGGAGCAGGCGTTGGAGGCTCTACGCACTGTGGAGCAGGAGACGGGCAAGAAGCTGGGCGACCCGGCCAACCCGCTGCTCGTGTCGGTGCGGTCGGGGGCCAAGTTCTCCATGCCGGGCATGATGGACACGATACTCAACCTGGGGCTGAACCCGGAGACGCTGCAGGGCCTCATCAAGCTGACCGGCAACGACCGCTTCGGCTACGATGCTTACAGGCGCTTCATCCAGCTTTTCGGGCGCATCGTCATGGGAGTTGAGGCCAAGCACTTCGACGAACTGCTCGACGGCATGAAGGAGAAGCGAGAAGTCAAGCTCGACACCGACCTTACCGCAAACGACCTCAAAGACCTTGTAGAGCAGTTCAAAGACGCCGTACGGCGCGAAGCAGGACGGCCTTTCCCAGACGACCCCTACGAGCAGTTGAAACTGGCAATCGAGGCGGTATTCAATTCGTGGAACTCGCCGAGGGCATTCGCTTACCGGAACGTACAGGACATTCCCCACGATATAGGCACGGCAGTGAACATCGTGATGATGGTTTTCGGCAACATGGGCGACGACTCGGGCACGGGCGTGGCGTTCACGCGAGACCCGGCAACAGGCGAGAACAAGCTGTTCGGCGAATACCTGACCAACGCCCAGGGTGAGGATGTGGTAGCCGGCATCCGCACGCCTCAGAAGATAGCGCAGTTACAGGAAGAGATGCCTGAAGTCTACAGGCAGTTCGAGGAGATCGGGCAGCGACTGGAGCAGAAATACCGCGACATGCAGGACATGGAGTTCACTATCGAGCGTGGCAAGCTTTACATGCTGCAAACACGATCAGGCAAGCGCACGGCTGCCTCGGCGGTGAAGGTGGCGGTCGATATGGTGGCCGAGAAACTGATCTCGAAGGAAGAGGCGCTAGGCAGGGTGGAGCCTGCTCACGTGGTGCAACTTCTATTGCCCAGGTTCGATGATGACGATAAAGAGCGCGCTCGAAACGAGGGCAAACTGCTGGCTGTCGGCCTCAATGCTGCCCCCGGCGCGGCTGTTGGCAAGGCGATCTTCACGGCGGACGAAGCCGAACGCGTGGGGCATGCAGGCGACTCGGTTATCCTGGTGCGTGAAGAGACCAACCCGGAGGATGTACACGGTATGATCGCCTCGACAGGCGTGCTGACCGCAAGGGGCGGGGCGACATCCCACGCGGCAGTGGTGGCCCGTCAGTTTGGCAAGGTGTGCGTCGTGGGGGCAGAAAACGGTGGCCTGAAAGTAAACGATGAAGAAGGCTACTTCACGGCGAACGGCCAGACGATAAGGGAAGGCGACACCATCTCGATGGACGGCACGACGGGTGAGGTGTTCGCTGGGTCCATCATGCTCATCGAGCCCAGATACGAGGAGGAGCATGAGCTTATCACCCTGTTGGAATGGGCCGACGAGGTGCGCAGGCTGGGCGTGTGGGCGAATGCTGATTACCCACGAGATGCCGCCAAAGCGGTCGGGTATGGGGCAGAAGGGATAGGGCTATGCCGTACCGAGCACATGTTCTTCGAGGAAGTGAGGCTGCCTGTCGTAAGGCAGATGATCCTGTCGGCGGCGGAAGGCACCCGGCTGGAAGGCGCTGTATATGACGCACAGATGGCGCTTGATAGTCTTGAAGATGACGAGAAGCGACCTCAAGCAGAGGAGGCGTTGGAGAAGGCAAAGGTGGCGGTGCGACACTCCCAGGCGACAAAGGACTACAAGGAGGCGCTAGCCCAGTTAGAACAGATACAGCAGGGCGACTTCTACGGCATTCTCAAGGCGATGGGGGCCAGGCCGACCGTTATCCGTTTGCTCGACCCGCCCCTGCATGAGTTCCTGCCTTCTTACGAAGAACTGTTGGTCGCCACGACTGAAATGAGAATGAGAGGCGAAACGGAGAGTGAAGAGTACAAGCAGAAAGAGCACCTGCTGGGCATAGTCGGGCAGATGCGGGAGCAGAATCCGATGCTGGGATTAAGGGGGTGCCGCCTGGGGCTAATGTACCCGGCGATCAACGATATGCAGGTGCGGGCGATCCTGAGGGCGTCGGTGCGTCTGCTCAATGAGGGGCTGGAGTCGCACCCTGAGATTATGATCCCGCTGGTGGGGCACGTGAACGAGCTTAAGCAGGTGCGCGCGCAACTAGAGGAGGTGGCGCAGGAAGTGACGAAGGAAGCTGGCAGAGAGATCCCATACAAGTTCGGCACGATGATCGAAGTGCCACGCGCTGCGCTCACTGCCGGGGAGATAGCCGAGTACGCCGAATTCTTCTCATTCGGCACGAACGACCTGACCCAAACGACCTACGGCTATTCGAGAGACGATGCAGAAGGCAAGTTCCTACTCCAGTACGTCGAGATGGGTATCCTTCCTGAGAACCCCTTCCAGACGCTCGACCGCGACGGCGTGGGTCGCTTGATACAAATAGCGGTGGAAGAAGGCCGCAAGGCGCGACCAGACCTCAAGGTAGGCATCTGCGGCGAGCACGGCGGTGACCCTTCCTCCATTGAGTTCTGCCACAATGCGGGGTTGGACTATGTAAGTTGCAGCCCCTACCGAGTGCCCGTCGCCCGTCTAGCCGCAGCCCAGGCCGCCCTATCAGTAGTGGAAAAGGACAAGTAGTTCTTTGAAACGCAAAGACGCAAAGAGAGCAGAGAACGCAAAGTTGATTCAGAGGGTTGTGTTTATTGTCTGGGCGAAGTAAATACTATGCACAGAAATGGTGAGCCTAGCGAAGAGCTTAGCGGAGCATCTCATGCCGTCATCGGTGCTGCTATCGAGGTTCATAAGCTACTCGGACCTGGTTTCTTGGAGTCTGTATACGAGGAAGCCTTGTCGACAGAGCTTCAGTTGCGAGGCATAAGCTTTGCGCGACAAGCGCCTATCAGCGTAAGCTATAAGGGGCGGATTGTGGGAGAAGGAAGAATAGACCTACTGGTGGAAGACATTCTAGTATTAGAGTTAAAGGCTGTTGAGGCTCTGGCCCCAATTCACTCAGTTCAACTACTCTCCTATTTAAGGTCAACAGGCCACAAGCTAGGTCTTCTCATCAACTTTAACGTGCCGGTTCTGAGAGATGGTATTAAGAGGGTAATCGCCCCCAGATAGACACCTCATTCCTTTAATTCCTTTGCGTTCTCTGCTCTCTTTGCGTCTTTGCGTTTCAAAACACAAACTAAGGATGCTCCAAATGTCTACAACAGGGACCAACCACATACGAGAAAGACTGGAACAGGAGGAGTATGCGCGGCTGTCTCCTCTGGCGGCGAAGGCGGCGGAGGCTACTCGGCCCGTGCCTGAAGACGAGTCCCCCTTACGGACGGCTTTCATGCGCGACCGTGACCGTATCATCCATTCCAAGTCGTTCAGACGGCTCAAACACAAGACCCAGGTATTCATCGGCCCCATCGGTGACCACTACCGCACTCGTCTGACCCATACCCTCGAGAGGTCGCAGATAGCCCGCACTATCGCCCGCGCCCTACGCATGAACGAAGATGTCACCGAAGCCATCGCCCTCGCGCACGACCTGGGGCACACCCCTTTCGGTCATGCAGGTGAAGACGCACTGCGGCAGATATACGATGCCACCTTCAAGCACAACCATCAGTCCTTGCGGATCGTCGATTACCTGGCAAGGGATGGCGCGGGGCTGAACCTGACCGACGAAGTGCGCGAGGCGCTGGTCACCTCTACACCCGTCGAGGAAGGTCTGTCATCCGAGGGCATGGGCCACGGCTCTATCGAGTCGAAGATAGTCAAACTGGCGGATACAATTGCCTACATCAACCACGACACAGATGACGCGATGCGAGCCAGAATTATCAAGCCTTCTGACGTGCCGCCGGAAGTAGTGGAGATGCTCGGAGATACCAACTCAATACGCATCAATACCCTTGTGACAGATATCATCGAGCAGAATTGGCACATAGCCTACCCGGAAGGCGAAACGGCAAACATCGACCGCAAAGAAGTAGAGCTTAAGGTAAGCCCGCAGATAGAAACAGCCGCCGATACACTAAAGCGCTTCTTATACAACAGGGTCTACGTCGGCTCTGAGGCCAAAGCCGAGGTAAGCAAGGTAGACCACCTTATCAACGCCCTCTTCGACCACTTCTGCAACCACATCGAGGAATTGCCACCTGAGATGAGGAGTAACCCGCGCAGCGAGTCGAACGAGCGCCTGGTAGTCGATTACATCTCAGGCATGACCGACAGATTTGCCATCAGCACGTTCGATAGGTTGTTCGTTCCCAAATCGTGGAGCACGTAAAACCCCGAACTAGACTTCGGATGAAGAGATATATCAGGCAGGACGAACACAAGGTTCACCCCTACACAGACAGGAACAAACTGCTTACGCGCCGCACCCACACGAAAGCACTTCCTGCACTTTAGTCCCGTTGATGGTGTAAACAGTGCTCCAGCCACCTTCATAGTAATTGCCGTGGATCACCACTTCCATGACCCTATCACCGTTTAAATCCAGGATGCCCGCGACCTTATACTCCGCAGGCGCCGAAAACTCTTTTGGGCCTGGGTAGATTTCCGCGTCCAAGATTACTGTCTCCAGCTTGCCCTTCACCACCTTACGCAAGAAGACCAATGAGTAATCCCCAGCTTGCGCGCCCGGTGTTATTATGCCTTCCACCGAACCGGCATAGTTGGTCGCGCTCACTATTACTTCTTGTACCCCGTCGCCTTCGAGGTCAATACGTAGAACCTGGATAATCTTCACCTTGGGATTGGTGATGCCGTTCCTCTTGAGAATGTCGGCAGTGGCCCGAATGTAGACTGGTTGGTTGTTGCTTTCAGCTCTAGGTACACGCGGCATAGCCCTCAACTGGCCGCCGACCGCGATAACCCCTTCCCTGATTTTAGGTAGTGGACCAATAGCCACTTCCTCCGTTTCCTCGCAAGGTGCCCCCACGGATGATGCCGTGCTGCCTGTTCCTTGCCCGATGTAGCCCCTCAAAGTATAAAGGCGGTAACTCTCTCCTCCCTTTAATGTGGGCGATACAGCGTCACTGTCGAGCCACTTGCCCTTTGCGCCCGCCCCAAGCAGGCACCCCGCGCCGAGGTCTACAACAGGGTAGACACCGGTCGCTGCCTCAGAGGCCGAATAGCCAAAGCTTGTTGCCGCGATAAGGAGCAGAAGAGACCAGGCGATTTTGAATAGCTTCATTGTTTTTCATCCTAGAATGATGTTTGTTATACGTTAACTAATGTTGCTTGGCCAGGGCTTTCTCAAGATCATCCAGGTGCTCGCCGCGGTGTTCGTAGGTGTGCAGCCGCCAGAGACCATACTTCTCGGCGAGGAACTTCTCTACGAGCGCGGGATCGAGGTTTTCTACCTTGTGGTCAATCGCCTCGGCTGCCTCCTGTGCCTGGGCCGCAGCTATCCTGGGCGGCAACGCCAGCCAGCCTGGAAAGCCTGCGCTGTTGAGCGACTCTACGTCCACAGGGAGGGGCTTCATGCCGTCGCGCTCCCATATCTCCCAATGCAGCAGAGCATACCTGTCCCAGAAGGCACAGTGAGCTAGTATAGTGGATACAGTCCACCCACCGCCGAGGGGTTGTGCCAATTGGGTATCGCTCAGCGTCTCTACCAGCCGCGTAAGGCGCTCTCTTTGCTCACGGTTTAGTTGAATATAGTTGTGCTCGTCCGGCATCCTTTATCTCCTGAAGTAGATAGTCCCAAAAAAAGCCTTGTAATAAGGTTATTGTAGCACAAGGCTTCCAGCGTACACTACGAAGCACCAAATGAAAAAGGCTGTGCTATAATCCTCAACAGGCATATCTCTTTTATGCCCCGGCTCTTATCCGGTTTGAGGGAATTTACTTAGCCATTTAGGAGGGTGAGTTATGAAAACCAGAGTGAGACTATGGTTGTTGTCTTTAGTTATGCTGCTGACACTGGCGCCTACCCTGGCTCAGGGTGTGAGCGCCCGTGCCCTGGCAGATGATCTGCCGGTCACAAAGGAGCCGACCTCGGCTAAGTTCGATGTAAAGGGCAGCATCACGAGCAAGGGTATGGGCGAAGATGTAACCATCGAAATCAGCGGCGTGGGCCAGATGGCGAAGGACAAACTGCAGTTGGACATGACGCTGGCGGTGCCCGACCTACCCGCAGCACCCGGCAGCCCGAACTCCTTTACCATCAGCATGATCACGCTCGACCAAAAGCTTTACTTCAAGATGACCGGCTTGTCGACTAAGGGCGAGGACAAGTGGTACGTATCTGACCTGAGCGACGCGGGCTTGATGCCGGGCATGGGAATGGGCATGACCGGGCTTGACCCTGCGCTGGCAGACGTGCTCACAGTCACCGAGATGGGCAAGGAAGCGATCAACGGCGCGCCTACCACCAAGTACAAGGTCGAGTTCGATCTCAAAAAGCTAAACGATCTCTCTGGTGGGGGAACCGACCCAGCGACGACGGAGGCGCTCGACAACGCCACTATGATGATGTACATGTGGGTTGGAGACAACGATACGTATCTCCACCAGATGCGCCTGGAGATGGACGTAGAGATCGTCGAACCGAGCGGTGGCCCATCCTCTCAGCTGCTGATCGACCTCACTATGACCTTCAAAGAATTTGACCAGCCGGTAAACATAGTAGCGCCCGCCAACGCCGAGCCTCTCGACCTGATAGGTAGCGGGGTCCTTAGCGGCATACCGGGTGGCAGCATTATAGGAATGCCAATCGGTACCGGAATGGGTATGACAAGAGGTGGTATGGGAATGGGTATGCCGCGAAGCGGCAGCAGCGACTATAACTTGATGATTGCCCTCACCACTATGGGCCTTATGCTCGTAATAAGCGGCAGGCTACTACGGCGACGTGCGGCTCTAGCCCGCGTAAGCTGAGGACGGTTATCGTTAAAGTCAGCGGGGTGCGTTACAATTCGCACCCCGCTATCGTTTCTCATCCATCAGACATGCAGATGGGGACTTCACACTAGGGAGATGCCCAGGCTGAGGGGGTGCTCACGCACGAACGGCAGAATGGTGTGGCAGAGCCGACGGTGAAGCAGGCCTGGCAAAAAGGTAGCCTGGAACGTAGTGAGCCTAGTATTGCAACGGTGGAATGCGCAGCGATTCGACTACAACGCCGGTAGGGTGAAGAAATTGGGATGTACCAATTATTTACTCCAATGGCAGTACTGATCAGCTATTCGTATGTTCCACAACGTCCAACCGGCGGGCGTCCACTTCAATCAATGGAGGGCAAGCGCGCTATGGCAATGAGTTACCTGTTGCGTTCACCACTAGAGTTACAGTGGTCACCAGATGATCGCTTTCTGCAACCAAAATGTGGAGGCTAGCGGCCACCTGAACATTCTCAACCCCCCCTAGTCCTACAGCCGCAGTTGTGTAACAGAGATTCTCTCTTGTGAGTAACGACTTACATGCCTTATCAGGTTGGAAGGATCTTCTCGTGCCTGGCGAAGTGAGCACATCCACTACATATAACCAACTGCGG
>JBDSDS010000214.1:0-2832 GCA_039920445.1 Chloroflexia bacterium | reverse complement strand
GCCTGCCGCCCACGCCTGCGGACTGCAACTTACCGGGTATTCGGCGGGCACTGAGTAATAGCGCAGGTCGCGGGCGAATCCGCAATAAAGTTCGGGCAGGCGAAACATCTTGAATCTGATGCCTGCCTCCACCACCTGTCGCATCACTTCGGCGGCCTCTTTATGGAAACCGTAGCGCGCCATGCCCGCCGCGATTAGTCCATTGTCGTGGGGCCAGACGCTGCCGTTGTGATAGCTCATCGGGTTGAACGACGGCTCGTAGCTAGATAGGGTGCGTATACCCCAACCGCAGAGCATGTCGGGCGCCATCAGCCTCTCCACCACTTGTTTCGTTTTCTTCTCGTCGATGATGCCACAGTACAGGGCATGGCCGACATTCGAAGTGATACTCGGCACCTGCTGGTTAGAGCCGTCAAGCGCCTGGGCATAGAATCCTGCTTTGGGCATCCAGAACTCAATATTGAACCGCTCCTTCAACACCTGGGCCTGTTGCGCCAGTCGCGCACCAGCCTTCTTATCACCCCGCTCCATGAGAAGAGACGCCATACCCATCTTCGCAGCATACACATAGCCCTGCACTTCAACAAGCGCGATAGGAGGCTCAGGTAATCTTCCATCGGGGAACTGGAGCGAATCGTACATGTCTTTCCAGCCCTGGTTGCGCAGTCCATTGCTAGATTTGGTCTGATACGCCACAAAACCATCACCATCAAGGTCGCCATATTGATCTATCCAATCTATGGCCTGCATGACATGGGGCAGCAAGTCGTTATAAAGGTCAGCGCTGCCCGTCCAGCGCATTGCCTCAACAAACAGAATAATGAATAAAGGGGTAGCGTCTATGGAGCCGTAGTAAGGCGTGTGGGGTATCTCGCCGAGGGCCGCCATCTCCCCAAAGCGTATCTCGTGCAATATCTTGCCCGGCTCCTCATCACGCCAGGGGTTGATTTCTTTCCCCTGGTGTTTGGCAAGGTAGCGCAGGGTCCCCTCCGCGATGCTGGGATTGAACATCAGCGTCTGGAGAGCCGTTATGAGGCTGTCGCGGCCAAACGGAACTGAGTACCAGGGTATGCCCGCGGCAGGGAAGAGGCCGCCCGGCACGTGGTCCATCAGCACGCGCAAGTCAGCCATCGAGCGGTAGAGGAGGGAGTTGAAGACGGCATTGTCTGTCTGCACCACAGCGTTCTCAGACTCCCACTGCTCGTAATCCTGCTTAAGATGCTGGGCGTCACTGTCAAACAGGAAGGCGGGCTGGCGCTCCAAAGGTCCATCGGGCACAGCCGACAGGTTCATGAACCACGGTTCGTGGGGAGGCAGATCAACCTCCCACAATGCATGGGCCGGCCAGGGTACTACGTGCTCTTTGATCGCGGCGGTGTTGCCGGGATATATAGTGCCAAGACTAGCACCCATCGCGCCAATTTCAGGTGGTGGGCTTTCAATCCAGAAGTGGGTAGGTGAGGGATCGAACGATATGCTGGTATGGCGCGTTTTGTCGTCAAGTCCCGTGTAATGAAGGGTAAGAACACCATCCTGCCAGAGCGGCTCGTGCATAGCTCCGCGTTCATTGCGTGGGAAGCCCCGGATGTCGAACATATCGCGGAAGTCGGCGCCCAGGTCAATACGTAGGCGCAAGCGGACGGGAGACGAGTTATAGTTATACAGGCCGATGCGCTCCCTCATACCGCCGCTCATAAGGCGGTTTCGCCGGAGCGATACCGTATTCGAGAGCATAGTCCTGCCGCTTTCCAGCCCTATTGCTGGGTTGGTAAGTTGTATATTCGCCATGAAGTTGTGCTCGCTGGATGCTGACAGGAGCACCGGCTCCTGTCCCTCGATAGTAAGGCAATAGAGAGACAGGTAGCGAGTATCGTTGTAATAGAGGCCCAGGCTGGTACCGAGCGGTATATCACCCAGGCTGTTGGTGGTGATAAATATCCGGTCTTCCTTGAGCACCAACTGGTCGGAGACCTGATCGTTTTGTGAGGGCATGAGATACCCCTTTGGGGAATTATGAATTTTGAGTTATGAATTTTGAGTTGACGGGTTTTCTTCTAATTCTTAGACGGTTTCATGCTTGAGGGATTTTAGCACAAGGCCGAGTAAGTAACAAAAAGCACTTATGGCAAATAATGAAGTCTTACCAGTTTAGAGTTTTACTGATCTAGTTAGAGTCTCAGCAGATTCTACCAATAATCTGTAATTCATAATTCATAATTCCCGAAGGGGGTCATACTCCTAATAAATACTACTCAGCCGGGGCGGTTCGGAGTATACTAGGCCCATGAATCAGAACTTGAAAGACCTTACGGTCCTTTCACCCGAAGTGGCGCAGGCGTTGCATGACAAAAAGGCTATAGTAGCGCTTGAGTCGACCGTGATAGCGCATGGGCTGCCTCACCCACTCAACCTTCAAACCGCAGCCGCGATGGAGAGCATCATCAGGAAGCGTGGCGCTATCCCGGCCACAATCGCCATTCTCGACGGCAAGATACACATTGGCCTCTCCGAAAGCGAGCGCGAGAGAGTTGGCACAGGTCGCAACATCTTGAAGGCAAGCCTGCGCGATCTGCCCATCTTGTTATCGAGGCAAGGGAGCGGGGCTACAACCGTATCTGCCACTGCTCACCTGGCAGCGCAAGCGGGCATCGTTGTGTTTGCCACCGGAGGCATTGGTGGCGTCCATCGGGGGTGGAACAACACGCTCGATATTTCAGCCGATCTGCCTGCGCTTGCTTCTACGCCTATAGTGACGGTCTGCGCCGGGGCAAAGTCGGTGCTCGACCTGCCCGCGACCCTCGAATGGCTGGAAACACATGGCGTCTCTGTGCT
>JBDSDS010000213.1:0-9408 GCA_039920445.1 Chloroflexia bacterium | reverse complement strand
AGCTAATGGGGTATCAAAGCCAAAGTTGCACAGAAATTGCCGATCTTGGAGACCTATTCTGAGGGTTTCCGGGCTGTTCTGGCCCTGTAACCAATGCACTCTTGGACTTTTCAGACAGTCTCTTAGATACCAAATCCGTCAAGAACGTTTCTATACCAATGGAGCTGTTCCACTTCCTTGGGGGAGGACAACCGAAAATGAGCAAGTCGTATCATCCAGTGTGGTGGGGAGACCCAAGGGTGCTGCAACCCAGTTACGACGAGAAGACCCTTATGGCCCTTCGATTGGCACTATCATTGTTTGATGATGGCAGGCAGAAAACTCACAGAGCCGAGTTCGTAAAGGAACTAAGCAATCAACCAGCCATGCTGTATTCATGGTTCCGTGACCTGCTCCAGGAAGTGAAGCGATAGTAGTAAGAAAGTGAAGCTGAATACATAGCAAGTACGTGATTTTGACAAGAGTTAGGCATGGCGTTATAATGTAGGTTGAAGTTTGACAAGTGCAACTGCAGGCTTATTTTTCGGACAACAGCCATACAGAATCAGTGACTCTAGGCACGGAAAAGACCAGAAGCAAGGCGAGGTAGCTCAGTGGCAGAGCAGGGGACTCATAAGCCCTTGGTCGGCAGTTCAAATCTGCCTCTCGCCACCCACGTTTTGACCCACCTCCATATGAGGGGTGGGTCTTTTGTTTTCACGACGAGGCACCATTTGGGCAAGCGAGATAATAAATCTCCGGACGCCGCAAAGTTACCAGACAAGGTTCGCGCCATCAACGAAGAGCGCGGACTAGCTCATCTTTTGCTGGAAGAGCCTCTGATCGTGGGTGTCTCCGGGGGTGCGGATTCTCTTGCGCTTCTCCATATCTTGCTGGCGGTTAGAACTGAGAAGGCCAGGAAGACGCTTCACGTGGGGCACCTGAATCACGGCTTCCGGGGCAGCGACTCGGCGGGAGATGCGGAGTATGTTGCTGCAATATGCCGAGAGTGGGGTGTGTCTTGCACAGTCAGGTCGTTTGACGTACTCAGTTATGCCGCCAGGAATAAGCTTTCACTCGAAGATGCGGCACGGCGCGCACGTTACGCATGCCTCGGCGCGCTCGCAAGCGAGATGAACGCCACGGTGGTAGTTGCTCATACCGCCGACGACCAGGCCGAGACTGTACTGATGAACATTCTCCGCGGCACAGGCATTAGCGGGCTGGGGGGTATGCGGTGGCTCGCAGGTTTACCTGCGTCTGGTAATGACCCAGAACTGTCGGTGTTCGGAATGCAGCCATCCGGGCAAGCGCCTAATTTGTACCGTCCCTTGCTGGGCACGTGGCGCGAGGAGATCGAAGAGTATTGCAGGCGTCATTCGCTGCGCCCACGCCCCGATAAGACCAACCTTGACACGGCTTATTTCAGGAATAGAGTCCGGCATGAGCTAATGCCTCTCTTGAGCAGAAACTATAATAGCGCTGCCAAACTCCATCTGTGGCAACTCGCTGAGCTGGCTGCAACTGAAGATAGTGCAATGGAGATGCTAGTGGACAGGATTTGGCCTGATCTAGTTTCTGAGCCACCCACCTCAGGCAGGTTAAGCATAAGAACAGACATTCTTGTCAATGAGCCTGAGGCCGTCAAGAGACGCGTGGCAAGGCGGGCATTGCGTGAGGTGGCGGGCACTCTGGAAGGGTTCGAGCAGGGGCATATCGAGACAGTGTGCAATCTCCTCTCTCCTGCCGTTCAACGTGGCGCTTCCGCCGATCTGCCCAACGGCATTTCGGTAGAGCTCAATGGAAATATCATGTGCTTTTGGAATCGGGACCAGAGCAAGTCAAGTATTGCCTCCATAGACCATTCGATGTGGCCCCTGATGGAGCCTGGGGAGATTTCCGCCACTACACAGGCCGCAGAGATAAAAATGGCCGAGGGGTGGAATTTCCTGGTACGCGTTGGCGACCCGGACCCAACAACAATTCTAAAGGACAATCTTACTACTCAGTTCGATTTGAGTACCTTTGGAGACCCATCATGGGGCATAATTAGAACCCGCAAACCAGGCGACCGAATCGCCCCCTTTGGTCTAAGCGGCAGCAAGAGTTTGCAGGACCTATTCGTGGATGCTAAAATCCCCAGGGAGGTCCGCGACCGGATTCCACTTCTTGCTTTTGGAGACAGCAGTGATATACTATGGGTCCCCGGCCCCGGCGGAAGGCGCTCGAACCACGCGCCCATTACACACACGACAGAGAGGGTAATCACGTTCCGCTTTGAGCGAGATAAGAGCCAAAAGGAGAAGACTGAGGTGCTAGAGACTATGCAAGAGAAAAGAATGTCAACCCTCGACCCTGACATCGACCACATCCTCGTCACCTCCGATGAACTTCGGCAAGAGATAGGGCGAATAGGCGAGCGCATATCAGCCGATTATGCGGGGAAGGACCTGCTCCTGGTGGGCGTCCTCAAGGGCGCGATTATGTTTATGGTCGATCTCGCAAGGGCCATCGACCTGCCCGTGACAATCGACTTCATGGCGGTCGCCTCCTATGGAGCATCTACTGAGACTAGTGGCATAGTCCGCATCCTGAAAGACCTCGACAACTCAATCGAGGGTAAGCACGTGCTGGTCGTGGAAGACATTATCGACAGCGGCCTGACTCTCAATTACACGCTTGAAACGCTGCGCGCACGAAACCCCGCCAGTCTCCGCGTTTGTGCGCTCCTCAACAAGAAGGAACGCCGCCTGGTAGACGTGCCTGTTGATTACGTCTGCTTCGACATACCGGACGAGTTCGTGGTAGGCTACGGCCTAGATTTCAACCAGATATACAGAAATCTCCCTTTTATTGGAGTGCTGAGGCCAGAGCTTTACAAGACCACCTCTCCCGACACGGATGAATCGACAGTACCCCAGGAAACATCGTCTTCAGAAGCACCACCTACAAATTAGGGATTATGGATTATCGGGGCGCTAGAACTCATCTTATGTATAGCCTGAAACAAGGGAAGCAATATAAAATTATGAATTGTCATTCTGAATACCGTGCTAACAAAGATGTGTCAGGTTTGACAGCGCCTGGCGAGAGTTCGCTACGCTCATATTCGCAGGCTACATGCAAGCAAAGTCCGCTTGCGCGGACTAACCTTCCCCCAGAGAGTCCGCGCAGGCGGACTTTGCTCGTGAACAGACCGCAAATTTATTCGTCGGGCGTTACCTGACATATTTTCGTTAGTGAGGTACTGAACGCAGTGAAGAATCCGTCTTCCCGATACAGACTCACAGTACGGATTCTTCGCTGCGTTCAGTACCTCACTAACGAAAATATGTCAGGTAACGCCCGGCGAGAGTTCACTACGTTCATATTCACGGTCTGTTCACGAGCAAAGTCCGCCTGCGCGGACTCTCTGGAGGAAGGTTAGTCCACGCAGGCGGACTTTGCTTGCATGTAGCCTGCGAATTTATTCGCCGGGTGCTGTCAAACCTGACACATCTTTGTTAGCACGGTATTCAGAATGACAAAGGAGAGTGGGTGCGCCTCCTGGGACAGGTATCTATGTGATGACTTGTTGTACTCAGCCCTCAGCGCTTCGTCGGTTACAGGGACTGGATAAAGTGCCGCCTGATAATGGCTACGTTATTGAAGAGGCGAACCCCAAAGGCTACCAGCGCAGCGATGGAAAGGTCTACCCCCAGGCGGTCGCCCAGGAAGGTCAGGCCGGAAGCAAGCACGATATTGGTTATGAACCCGGAGACGAACACGCGATTGTCATACGACTTGTTTAGCTCGGCCCGTATCGCACCAATTACGGCATCCAATGCCGCCAGAATGCTGACTGCCGTGTAGCGAGCATAGGGCTCCGGGATTGACAGGTTAAATTGCAGCCCTATGAACAGGCCGATTATCAGGAATACCACAGGTATCCACAGGCCAAACGACTGTGTGGGCGGCTTTTCGTCCATATTGCTTCTGGCCGATTAAATACAATCCCAAATAGGGCAGACACACGGGTCCGCCCCTACGATTTTGAAATGTGCGCTAAGACGCTTCTGCCTATTGCCGCACGCTCGGACGCTCCAACGAGCGCACATCCAGGATGCTCCAGGGGCGATTGCGCTCATAGTATTGGCGGACCACCGATTGCACGATCTTTATCTTCTCGTCGAGCCGTTCGCCTGTGCCGAATTCGATACGCTGGCCCGCCGAGGTGATGGCCGTGATCCCATTGTCTGGGGCCCACTCAAGTTGCCTTAGCTGTAGGCCAGTTGCCTGTGGAAGGGAGACGTATATCTGCTGGGCGGTATCGGCGGCGTCAGCCTTGTGGACAGGCATCGGCGCGCCAATAGCAAGCGAGTCGGTCATCGGCCCTCGGTCGAAGATAGTCACAAAGCCGTCCAGCGTGGTAGCATTGCCGACAACCACGTGATCGTCACTCGCCAGCAAGGGCGTGCCGTCGCCTATCACCCAGACTACCGCAGGCCGTCGCTCCTGCACACGGATGATGACGCGATTGGGAAGCTCCAGGTCAACCGTTACGCCTTTCAGAAGCGCGGCCTTCTCAGCGAGACGTGCCTGGACAGTAGAGGGGTCAATCAGAAAGATGTTCTGTCCCTCCACCTGGGCAATTGCGTTCGCCTGCTCGACACTCAGCACCTTGCTACCTTCGACCGACACCGTGTTGACTGTATATTCAGGGGAAGTAGCAAAGGAGATAGCGCCGGCCACAATAAAGGCCAGCCCCACCAGCGCGAAGAACCGCCCTTTCCGAACATCCTCGCTGAACAGCTTCCAGCCCTGTTTGCTGGCTGCAACGCCGCTCCGTCTGGAAGCGTAGTCGGTGGTCGGTGGTCGGTTATTGTGTGCCTGGGTCTTACCCACTGGAATTGCGCGTGGATCACTCATACGCTCAGGTCGGCTCCTTTTTCGCTCAGGGCAGATTTGCTTCGCAGGCGGTCCTGGTTACGTTCGATTGCAAGATTGATGAGCTGGTCGATTAATCCAGGGTAAGAGAGTCCGGTTGCCTCCCACAGCTTGGGATACATCGAGATGCGGGTGAAGCCTGGGATGGTATTTATCTCGTTGATCCAGACGGCCGAGAAGTCATGGGCTACAAAGAAATCGACCCGGGCCATACCTGCGGCATCTATCGCCTTGAATGCCCGTAGCGCAAGCGACCGGACTTCCTCCGCTACATGGTCTGGAAGCTCCGCTGGGATTATCAAGTCCGAATTATCGTCAACATACTTTGCCTTGTAATCGTAGAACTCATTCCCCGGCACTACCTCGCCGACAACGGAGACCTGCGGGTTGTCGTTGCCCAGGACCGAGCACTCGCATTCACGGGCGTCAACACCTTGCTCAATAAGAATACGGCGGTCGTAACGAGCTGCCTCATCCAGTGCTGGACCAAATTCGTCCGAGCCATGTATCTTGCTGATGCCCACGCTTGAGCCCATGTTGCCTGGTTTCGCGAACATCGGGTACGTCAGTTTGGATTCGGCCATTCGCAATACGGCGTCAGGGTCGGCCTCCCACTCAGAGCGCGTAAGAGCCACAAATGGAACGACTGGCAGGCCCTCCGCCTGGAAAAGACGCTTCATGGTCGCTTTGTCCATACCGACGGCAGACCCAAGCACGCCAGAGCCAACGTAAGGGATGCCCGCCAACTCAAGCATCCCCTGTACGGTGCCGTCTTCCCCATAAGGACCGTGCAACACCGGAAATATCACATCAATCGGCTCGCCCGCCTGCGCGGAGAGAGCCTGACCACCGTTGCGGGACGGCCCAATCTGAACTAACTCCGCACGACCATCGCCGGAGGGGTCGGGGGCCAGCACCGAGGAAAGCCTGGGAATACTATTGGGGTCGATACCCGCACGTAGTTCTTGCATAGGGTCGCCCGAAGAAAGCCATGCCCCCTGCCTGGTGATACCTATAGGCACTACGTCATATTTAGCCGGGTCAAGCGCGCCTATCACGCTGCGCGCGGATGCGAGCGATACCTCATGCTCGCTTGATTGGCCGCCGAATAGTACCCCTACTCTTATCTTGCCCGCCAACCTGTTTGCCTCTCCTGATCCTTGAGCCTCGATACAGCGTTACCGATTGTAGTCATCTTCTATGCGGATTACATCATCTAGAAAAGGCGTCGAGACCTCCAGCAGCACAGAGTCCTCGATTGCCTCGAAGCGGTGGACCGTATCGGGCGGGATGTGGACAAAGCGCCCCGGCTCCCAATCGTAAGTATCCTTACCGTAGGTCAATGTAACCTTGCCGGAGAGGAGAAAAAGGGTCTCTTCCTTAATTTCGTGCTTTTGCAGGCTGAGGCGGTGGCCCGCCTTCACCTCAAGCACTTTCCCCGCGTAGTGGTCAGTACGAGCATACCATATCTCTCGTCCCCACGGTTTTTCCACAATCTTGGGCGTCCGCGTAGGTTCTTTCATTGAATCTCCCAATCTCCAACTCTACTCAGATTCATAAATGACAAGTCCGTTTATTCAGACCATGTAGGGTCGTCCCGATATTATAGCCCATCCGAGGCGCTGCTTTCGTGAAAAGCACACCGCCCAACTAACTATATTTTACCCATCAATTTGCCCCTTATCGTTCGACTTACGCCTATAAGTTCAAGCGTCTGGCATACGGATTGCTTTAGAACAATTCTGCGTCTCAGCGAAAGGGAAAGGTGCTCACTTATGAAAGGCAAAAAGCAGAACGTAAAATCTCAAACCACAGTCTCTAAGGCCAGAGCGAGGACAGCGCCTGACGCGGCTACTTTGCCGGTCGGTGAAATCGTCATCGAACGACCGGATGATGTCACCGTAGTCCAATTGCGTGAAGAGGAACTTGGAGTCACCAAGCAATGGGCTGAAGCCGGTGCGGTTTTGATCCGCAAGAAGGTCGAGACGCGAACCGATACGTTACCCGTCGAACTTGGATATGAAGAAGTTTCCGTCCAGCGTGTACCAGTTAACAGGATGCTTGCCGAAGGTGAGAGCGCAGAACCTCGGCAGGAAGGCGATACGCTGATTGTGCCTGTAGTCGAAGAAGAGATAGTAATCACCAAGCGATCGGTAGTTCGCGAAGAGCTACATGTCACTAAGCGGCGGCTCACAAGGCAGCGAGAGGTCACAGGAGAGGTGCGTAGAGAGCATCTCGACGTCGAGACTACAGGCAAGTTGGAGGCGTTGCAAGACAGGACGTCTACCCAGGCCTGACCCCTAATTTTGTTTGACTTGTGTGAGACAGTGCGGAGGGCATTATCGCTCGCACAGGGCAAAGGGTTAACCATCATTACAAACATCACAGTTATAAACAGGAGGTCCTAAAATGGCTAAGAACAAAGAAACAGTAGTAGGTGTATTTATGGACGAGTCTTACGCGCAGCAGGCTGTGCAGTCCCTAAAGTCCCAGGGCTTCAAGGCACAGATCGGCGACGAATCGACCTTGAATAGCCTTACAGATCTTGCGAAAGAAGAAGCCCAGATGTATCTAGGCCGGATGGAGGAAGGCAATGGCGTCGTTATTGTCAACAATGCCGGAGACCGTGGCGAAGATGCCCTCAATATTCTGCTCGATTCGGGCGCTGAGTACATGAACCTGCACGGGCAGGGTCAGGGCCAGGGTCAGAGTCAGGGTGGCTCACAGAGCGATCAGCGATACGACGCGAATTACTACCAGAATCTCCAGCGCGAGCAGCGCCAGTATGGTCGCTATGACGAGAACCTGGGCCGCGCCCGCAATGAAGAAGAGATCAATGTGCAGCTACGTGAAGAGACCCTGACGGCCACCAAGACGGCAAACCAGGCCGGCGAGGTTGAGCTACGCAAGGTCGTGCATGAGAAAGAGCAGCAGATTCCTGTCGCCCTCCAGCATGAGCAGGTCGTGATCGAGCGACATGCCGTTGACCGCCCTGCCGATGCAGGTGAGATTACTGATATGCAGGACGAGGTCATCCGCGTGCCGGTTTACGAGGAGCAGGCTCAGCTTCAGAAGCAGGCCCGCGTCCGCGAAGAAGTCACCATCGGCAAGGAAGCCGTACAGGAGCAGCAGACTCTCAGCGGCACAACTCGCCACGAGCATGTCGAAATCGTCAACAGTGGCGATGTCGAAGTCCGCGGCGATGCTGACGTCACTACATCCCGCTCGACCACATCAAGCGGCGAAATGAAGGCTTACGAAACCGAGCGATAGTCCACTTCGGATCAGGAGACAGCCCGGCTTCGGCCGGGCTTTTTCTTTGCAGAGCGATGGGTGATGAGTGATAAGTGTTCAGTAAACCCACTATCCCCCTTTGTCATTCTGAACGCAGTGAAGAATCCGTTTCCTTAGCGCTCACTACTCTTTACTCGCCTACAAACTCTATCTCAGGCTCAAGCTGTATACCGAATTGATCGTGTACCTTCTTTTGCGCCAACGACATCAGATATTGGACTTCGGCGGTGGCAGCCCCACCCAGGTTCATCATGAAGTTAGCGTGTTTGGGAGAGAATTGCGCTTGTCCGTATCTACTCCCCTTGAGACCCACCTGCTCGATGAGGTAGCCCGCCGAGTTGCCGGGCGGATTCTTGAAGGTCGAGCCTGCGCTTTTGCCCTGGGGTTGCTTGGCCTGGCGCTCTTCCCGGTATTCCCGCATCTTTCCTTGACATTCGCCCGCCTCATCTTTATGCAATATCATGTCGGCACTCAATATTACTTCTGCAGGTGACATCGCCCTTTGTCCATGAGCCTTGAAGCGGCTGGTGCGGTAGCCCAATTCCAGGTCAGTCACAGGCCATACTTCCTGCTCACCCGTAGCAGTCAGTACTTCGACAGAAACCAGATCGTCCTTCAATTCCTTGCCGTGCGCTCCCGCATTACTCACCACGCCGCCGCCGACACTTCCAGGCACGCTGTTCGACCATTCAAGTCCTGTCCAGTCCTGTTCGCAAGTAATACGAGCGAGGCGGCTGAAAAGCAGACCCGAAGCCACATGCCAGACACTCTGCCCCTCATCTATCAGCTTATGGGATATGTCCTGTGCTTTGTTATGGACTACCAACCCATCGATGCCGTAGTCGCCAACCAATATATTTGTGCCGTTGCCTATAACCAGATACGGTAAATTTTGCGCCCTTGCGAAAAGCACCGCCTTCACAAGCTCTTCAACGGTGCGGGCCGTCACGAACATTGAAGCCGGACCTCCTACCCGCAGCGAGTTATGCTTGCTCATCGGCTCATCCTGAACCACTTTGAGGCTGGTTATCTCTTCCATGCGTAACGAGACATCCGGGCGAAAGCCGATTGAAGGGCGTCGCTTTGGGCTGTCTGGGGAAGAAGATGTCACAAATAACCTATAGGGATATGTCTATCGTAGCGCGTTGGTTTGGTTCGGCCATGCGAAGAGCCGACAGGACTTCTTCACCCGCTTTCCAAACGTCACCC
>JBDSDS010000212.1:0-3759 GCA_039920445.1 Chloroflexia bacterium | reverse complement strand
CCCGCACGAACCAGAGATCGCCCACTACTACTTCAGCGCCGGCTTCTTCCAGGCATTCGCGCCTCACGGCTTCAGGCAAAGTTTCTCCCGGCTCCTGACCGCCGCCCGGCAACTGGAACCAGAAGCCGACGTCATCCTGAAACTTGACTACCAGGAGCTTGCCATCATGCAGAATGATAGCCTTCGCGCTGGTCCTGACTGGATGCATACCTCAGTTTTGCCTGAAAATACGCACGCGGCGGAACGGCTCTTTGCCTCGGCTCACCGACCCCAGATTATACCGCTCGGCCATCTGGTGTTGGAGTTTACGCACATGGGCCAACTGCGGCGTGAGGTCTATCGTCTTGGCCGTCTCCAGTACGGTGGTGATAGCGTCCTCGGCCTCTTCCATAGCCACTGTTACCGGGTCGTCCGGTATCTCGACGTTGAAGACGTTGCTCAGGGCCGATTCGATCTGCACCAGCGTGTTGCTCTTGAGGACAAAGACCGGCACTCCACTCTGCTCTGCGCTTCTGAGAGCTTGCGAGCTTTTGCGGTAGTAATTCTTTAGCGTCATCACGATGTCGGCGTCGTTCATGTCTTTTACGATTGACACCGGCACACGCAACTCCTTCACCGCTTGCTCCAGGCGATTGCGGCTCACTCCGAAGGGATAGACCTGGAGCGGTTTGTTGTCCGATGCGTGAGCGGCGATGCTCATCGCTGACGGACCGCGGCGTGACTGCTCTCTTTGTCTTTCTTCTCGTTGCGCGTCTACCGGCTCCCTTTCTTCGTAGAGCGCGACCTGCTGAGACCAGGCGTCCGGCATGGGGACCGGCTCAGTGTTGGGGCCGCGCTCGCGTGCGAAAGGGCTTTGCGTGCCACCGTTACCACCATTACCGGCATTACCGGGGCGGCTTCTACTGCCTCGGTCGCTACGCATTGCCGGTGCGACTGCCGGGCCGGGCGGCATCTGGCGTCTGGGCGCATCGGGCAGACCGCCCGCACTTCGGTCGTCAAAACCACGATGACCGCCTGAACGCCTTGACATTGTGCCTCCGCCGTCGCCTCTTCCACGGGTCGAGAGAATGGGCTGCGACATCTCGGTGTGGATGCTGCCGTCTGAAAGGCGCGTCCTGATCTCAGCGGGTATCATATCGCCTCGGAGGAGCGAGTCTACCACCTCGGCCACGTCGCGGTGCACTGCCACGCGCTCGCGGTCGAGGATTTCAACGATTATGTCGAAGGTTGGTGGGGCCTTGCGCTCTAGCACAGACTTTTGCGTGCCGCGCCTGCGGGCCTCTTCGTCACTCAGCGTAACGGTCTGGATGCCGCCCACCAGGTCGGAGAGGGTCGGGTTAAGCATCAGGTTTTCGAGGCTCGTACCGTGCGCGGTGCCGACCAACTGCACGCCTCGCTCGGCTATGGTGCGGGCCGCCTGGGCCTCAAGCTCGGTGCCGATCTCGTCGATGATGATTACTTCGGGCATATGGTTTTCTACGCCCTCGATCATCACGGCGTGCTGGCGCTCCGGCATAGGGACTTGCATACGGCGCGCTCGACCGATAGAGGGGTGGGGTATATCGCCATCGCCCGCTATCTCATTGGAGGTGTCAACGATGATCACGCGCTTGCCTACTTCATCAGCCAGCACGCGGGCGCATTCTCTCAAGAGAGTAGTCTTGCCCACGCCGGGAGGCCCGACGAGCAGGATGCTTTTGCCGGTCTCGACAAAGTCTTTGATTATAGAGAGAGTCCCGAAGACTGCGCGCCCTATGCGGCAGGTAAGTCCGACCACGTGACCGCGTCGGTTGCGTATGCAAGAGATTCGGTGGAGGGTACGCTCGATGCCCGCTCGGTTGTCGCCGCCGAACTCGCCGATGCGCTGGGTGACGAAATCGAGGTCGGCGCGCGCTACTTCAGTCTGGCTAAGTATGTGTTCGCCGCCTCGGAAGCGGGCCTCAGGCTTGCGCCCCAGGTCCATGACCACCTCAAGCAGGTTTGCCCTGTTACCGAGCGCTCGTAACGGCTCGATGATAGTTGCTGGCAAGGCGCTCAGCAGTGCCTCCAGGTCATCCGTGATGACATGTTCTCCGTTATCCCTTGTGGTTTCCGCACTATTTGGTGCGGCAGTATCACCCCATCCTTGTTGTGACATATCCCCGTCTATAGTGTCTATGTTTGCGCCTTCAAGGCCAGGCAGGCTCTGTTCGTGCAAGTTAGTCATATGTTAAGCGCTCACCCCTTTTAGTGGGTTAAATGCCGTCAACGCTGAAGCGGTTTGGCAAGATATGTTTATTGTACAACCGTTGCAATCTTAGTGCCATAAAGAACGAAGCGAAGAGTGGTCTAGTGAAACGAGAAGCATAAGGGGTTGAAGGAAGCGAACCCACCATCCCTTGTCATTCTGAACGAAGTGAAGAATCTCGTTCCTCGTGTGCCCTGCTCATCACTCATCACTCATTGCTTTATCTGCTGACCACCGGGGTCTTGGGCACTAAGAACGGCAGTAGGGCTTCTCGCGGGACTTTTACCGGCTCGGCCATATACTTCACCAGTAGTTTTTGCTTACTTAACAGATGGAATCCCCGGCTCTCAAGTTCGCTTTCCACTTCGGCCTGGTATTCTCTAACCCCACAATATACAGGTTTGTTGCTTTGACTCGAGGCTTTCCACAAAACGTAATCGAGCGCCCTCGGAACCACGGCTCGGTTGATCGCATCAGGCCTGAACAGGAGAGTGACCCAATGACCGCCCTTGCCGCTCAACAACCGGACAAAGCCGCCAATCGATTGCCCTTCTGCCTGGTCTGACCACACATATGATTTCTCTACAGGGTCGGTCAACAGGAATGATGGGCGGCTGATACTCCCGCGCTGCCACTCGCGGCTGTTCAGGTTCTCGGCACGCTGGACGGCAGGTGGAGTGACAGCCGAATAGAGCTTGAACAGGTCCCATGTGTCCGCGCCTCGTGGCCTCCGAATTTGCTCATTTTCTGGTTCGGAGACAGGTTTGCCCGGCTGAGAAAAGTAGAGATTACCCCATATGTTTTCGTCGGTATAGTGCGTAAAGCCTGTGCCCTGGAATAATTCCACCATAGCATCATCCTGAGGCACCTTGACGAAAATACGCAACACCCCTTCTTCACCCGCCTCGCGGCAAACCTGCGCGACCAATGCCTCCAACACGTGCGCCGGTACGCGCTCTACAGACCCCAGGGTGGTAATAATCCATTCTTCCTGACGGCTCCATCTACAGCGAACCTGCACGTATCCAAGCACTACTCCGCGCTCCACGTAGACATAGACAAAGCTCAACCTCGGCTTGAAGGGGAACTGTGAACGCCACAGATCGCGCGCATGAGCATCAGGTTGCACCAGAGAGTAGGGCGGGTTGAGATGGAGCAAGCGCTGCCTGCGCTTGAACTTGTTTATGCTCAAGAGGTCAGGTAGTGTAGCGTGGCGTAGCATTGTGGTCTTTATTAGTTTGATAATGGTGCGTGAAACGTGATTACCGACTACCGACTACCGACTACTGGTTACTTACCACTCATCGCTCATCGCTCATTGCTGATCGGCCTACCATATCTAGGAAATACTTGTGGAAGCGTAGGTCGCCACTTAATTCGGGATGGAAGGCCGTGACGAGCATGTTGCCTTGACGGGCTGCCACTGGTGTTCCGTCGTCCAGTTTAGCCAGCACTTCCACGCCTTCTCCGACGCTTTCGATCTTGGGTGCGCGTATGAAAATGGCCGGGAAACGCTCCTCACCGAGGGCGGG
>JBDSDS010000211.1:0-5775 GCA_039920445.1 Chloroflexia bacterium | reverse complement strand
CTACGGCGCGGGCTACCTGCTTATAGGCAGGTTGGAGGGCTATAGCCTCTTTCAGGTGGGCTGAGGCGAGGTTGCACTGTGACATGCGGGCGTTCATTCGGGCCAGGTTGAAGTGGGCCTCGGCGTATTGCGGCTTGATGTCTATCGCCCGGCTGAAGTCCATCACGGCCGTCGTGTGTTCGCCCTGCGAAGCCAGCACCGCCCCCCGGTTGTTGTAAGGCTCAGGTTGGTTCGGGTTTAACTCGATGCAGCGCGTGAAATCAGAGAGAGCCGCATCGAGGTCGCCCGACATCATGTAGACGCTGCCCCGGTTGTTGTACACGTCGGCATCGTCACCCCTCAGTTCTAGGGCCTTGCTGAAGTCCTGCAAGGCCAGGCCGAACGCGCCATCATTAGAGTAAGCTATACCACGATTGTAGTAATAGCCGGGGTTATCGGGCGCAAGCTCTATCGCTTTGCTGAACGAGGCAATCGCCTGCCGCCCCATGTTCTGCGTGGCTTGTGTGATACCGAGTGTATTGTATCGCCCGTCTTCGGCCCCGCCGGACTGCTGATCCTGAGGGACCCCTCCCCCTCCCACGTTGTCCATTCGGTTCACCTCTGCCCCATTATACGTCAACTGCTCTTTCCCTTCGGGAATTACGAATTACGAATTACGGTTGAAACACAAAGACGCAAAGGAAGCAAAGATTTTTATTGTTTTGGTTTATGAATTGAGCAAAGCACGAATGATTCGTAATTCCCGAAGGGGAGGTTCTAACTCCTAATACTTAAGTAATACCCTAATAACCCTAAAGTCCCACCTGCATCTAGCCTTAGTAGGTAGTAATGGCTATTGCCGGAGCACGTAGTGGGTGTTAGCATACAATAGGAGGACCCCACAACATGAGTATACAACCTAAATCACGCATTCTTGCCAACCCGCTTGGCCGGAGAGCGCGCACATCCCTTGCCGCCGATGCGGACGGCCCTAACACAATTGCCGGATCGAGCTTGCAATCCCTGGCTGCCGAGCTACACCAGTCAGCAGTGCAAGGCGTCTTCGAGTACCCTCGCAATCTGATATCGGTTTCTAAGGTAGCCGTGGCCCTGCTTACGGTGCTGCCGTTCCTTGTGCTGGCGATGCTGATAATACCCGCTTACCAGGCAACCGGCAATATATCCGCGCTCCTTAGCTGGAAGATACTGGCTGGCATAATAGCTGGTGTCGTATCTCTTATAGGCGCAGGTTTTATTTCGGCTCTGTTCCCCACAATTCAGGTGAGGCCGGAAGGCATCTCGGTATCAGGCCTCCTAGCAAAGCGCCGCGTCTCGTGGAAGCAGGTCGGCACACTACGCGTGATGGAGCTTGGTTCCTCCGAGCGCTACATTGTGATGATACCGTTCGAGGGTAAGACAACTCCCTCACCGATGTCGGACCGAATCCTCGCTCTCGCTGGCGCCAGCCAGAAGGGTGAGAGCGGGGTGCTTATTACCTCTGACATCAAGAACTTCGAGCGTCTGCTTCAGTTGGTGGTAGCCTATATGTCTCAGGCTGCGGGACAGGCAGTACCCGCTATTGAAGCATTTGTTGACGAAGAGTATATTATGCCAAGAGCGCAACTGCTGTTCAATGTCAATGCCGCGCTGGGTCGTATGGCTAAAAGCACTGAAGACGACCTGGACCGCTACGGTGTACAGAAGATAGACGATGGCCCGGCGCTCATCTGGCCCCAGGTGATCACCAAGCAACTGGTAATAGCCGCCGCTCCCGCGCTCTTCATGTTTGTGAGCATGCTTACTCGCAGCTATGAGAGGCAGGTTGCCTCCGGGATAGAAATTTGGATGCTTGTCATGCTGGCGTTCGGAGTATTGGAGCTTCCTTTCATAGGCAAGCTTGCTCAGACGGTCGGCGACATGACGGTAGGCGTCGGCAAGTTCAGACGCCCGGTCAGGGCTTATGAAGAGCTTCAGGTTCCTCGTGCTTTACTCATAATGGGTGGGGTAGCGTTGCTCGGTATGGGAGTGCCTTCTCATCTGGCCCAGGGTCTGTGGCTCGTCGGCATACTGGTTACGGCCATCCTGGCTACTCGCTTTGTCCAGCGCCTGTACGACATCTCGTTGGCGCCGGCCCTCCTCGTAAGTGTAGGCACTCTGGTCTTCCAGGCAACCCTCTTCGCGCTTTACTTCGGTCTGCGCTGATTAGGGATTAGGGGTTAGGGATTAGTAACTCGTAACGGGTTCTAAAGGACTGAGCATAACACTCAGTCCTTTTTGTTTGGCCCTATTGAGTCACTTTGTTTACAATACATATATGCTCTCTAACCCCCAATCCCTAATCCCTAACCCACCATGTACGTAATCGGCACAGCCGGGCACGTTGACCACGGCAAATCTACACTTGTCAAAGCCCTCACCGGCATAGACCCCGACCGCCTCCAGGAAGAAAAGGCGCGCGAGATGACTATCGACCTCGGCTTCGCGTGGCTTACTCTTCCGTCGGGACGCGAGGTGTCGGTGATTGATGTGCCGGGACATGAGCGTTTCATCAAGAATATGCTTGCGGGCGTGGGCGGGCTTGATGCTGCCCTTCTTGTCATAGCCGCCGACGAGGGTCCAATGCCCCAGACGGAAGAGCATCTCGACATCCTCCACCTGCTCGGCGTAGATAAAGGTATCGTGGTGCTAACCAAGAGCGACCTTGTCGACGCCGACTGGCTTGCGCTGATGGAAGAGGAAGTGCGCGACCACCTCAAAGGCACTACACTTCACGACGCGCTTATTCTGCCCGTGTCGGCCCGTACAGGCCAGGGGCTGGATACCCTCAAGGTAGAGATAGATAACCTCCTTCAGGGCACGCAGACACGCGCTGACCGGAGTCGGCCTAGACTGCCGGTAGACCGTGCTTTCAGTATCGCGGGGTTTGGTACCGTGGTGACAGGGACGCTCCTTGACGGCTCATTTCATGTCGGGCAGGAAGTGGTATTCGTGCCCTCCGGCATCAAGAGCCGCATCCGGGGCTTGCAGAGCCACAAGCACAAGGTCGAACGGATCGAGCCTGGCAATCGCGTGGCAGTCAACCTCACAGGGCTGGACGTTGACGACCTGGCGAGGGGCATGGTTGTCACCATACCGAACTGGCTGCACGCGACCAACCGGGTGGACGTTCACCTCAGCCTGCTGCCTCATGCGCCTGCCCCCCTCCGGCAAAACAGCCTGCTCGATTTTTTCACGGGCGCTACCGAGACCCCCGCCCGTATCACGCTGCTCGATACAGAACGCCTTGAGCCTGGACAGTCGGGTTGGGCACAACTTCGCCTTCGCGACGAAGTAGCCGTAGCCAAAGGCGACCGCTATATCATCCGCCGCCCCTCCCCCAGCCTCACCATAGGCGGTGGTCAGGTAGTAGATGCTCACCCCCGCAGGCATAAGCGTTTCCACCAGCCGACTCTCCAGAGCCTCCAGACCCTCCAGCGCGGCAGCCCCGAGGAGCTCTTGCTTGAGGCATTAGGCAAAGATGCCCTCGATGTGAAAGTAATCGCCGAAAAATCGGGCCTGTCACAGTCTGACGCGGCACAAGCGACCGCTATGCTTGTGAACGAGGGTCGTGTGGTCCAGCTAACACCGTCTCTGCTCATGTCTGCTCCCGCATGGGACGACTTGATGCTCCGCGCGCAGACCCTGCTGGGGCACTACCACCGCCAGCAGCCCCTCAAGCGCGGCATGAGCAAGGAAGAGCTTAGGAGCCGCCTCGCGCAAGCCATCCAGGGGTCCCCAAGGGCGTTCCCTCATGCGATGTCCCTTGGCATAGCGCGCGGCCTTATTGCCGAAGACTCTACTACTTACCGCCTCACCACCCATGAGCCTACATACTCTCCGGCCCAGCAGCAGCAAGTCACTCGTCTGAAGCAGGCATACACCACTAACCCTTACTCCCCTCCGTCTCCAACCGAGCTTGAGATAGAATCGGACGTGTTGAGCGCCCTGGTAGATGCAGGCGAACTTGTGAAGATAGACAATAACCTCTACTACACGCCCCAGGCATACAGCGATATGCGTGATACGATTCTCCAGACCATAGACAAAGATGGCGAAGTCAATGTCGCTTCGATGCGTGACCTCTTCGGCACGAGCCGCAAATACGCCATCCCCTTCCTTGAGCACCTCGACGAGCAAAAGCTCACCCGCCGCGTAGGTGATGTTCGGGTTAAGTGGTAAGTGGTAAGCACGGCAGGACGATCGTAGGGGCGGACCCGTGTGTCCTCCCTGTCTCCTTATCACGATCTTTACGACCCACTAACAAGACGGACACACGGGTCCGCCCCTACGATCCGGGGCATCGGCAGTAAGAACGGTGTATCTTACGGCGTTTAATAATAGTGGGAAGGAATTGTAGCCTGGCTAATCGTAGGCGTCTGGTCTGTGTGCCTATGTGCTATAATTAGGTCCAATTACTCTCTACAGGAGAACTAATTCCATGTCCGACAATTCAGGCATAGATACAAGCTCGACCCAGGGCAAAGAGCCGTCTGATCTGCGCTGGGCGCTGGTGCTTGGGTCTTCTTCGGGCTTTGGAGCAGCCACGTCTGCCGCGCTTGCCGAGGAGGCAGGCCTCAACGTCTGCGGCGTCCATCTCCGCCGCCCTACCGACCAGGATGCCTTCGCCGACACGAAGGCGCGAATTGAGGCTGTGGGCTGCCAGTACATCCCCTTCAACATGAATGCCGCCAACCCCGACCGCCGCCGCGATGCCCTCGACAAGATGGCCGAAGCGATGAACGGCTCCGGCTTTCGCGTATTCATGCACTCCCTCGCCTTCGGCACACTCAAGCCGTTTATAGCAGATACGCCCGAAGATGCCATCGCCCAGGCCCAGATGGACATGACCCTCGACGTTATGGCCCATTCCCTCGTCTACTGGACCCAAGACCTGGTCGCCCGCAATATGCTCGGCAGAGGCAGCCGCATCTTCGCAATGACCTCGGCAGGCTCGCACACTGTTGTCCCAAGCTATGGAGCAGTATCGGCTGCGAAGGCCGCGCTGGAGTCGCACATCAGGCAGTTAACATATGAGCTTGCGCCCAGGGGCATAACCGCCAACTCTGTGCGCGCAGGAGTAACTGACACACCAGCCCTCCGCCGCATACCGGGCAGCGACAGGCTTCTCGAAGGCGCGCTCGCCCGCAACCCGGCAGATCGCCTTACCACGCCCGAAGACGTAGCCCGCTTCATAGCTCTCCTCGCCAAGTCCGGCCCCGCCGCCGACTGGCTTTCAGGCAATGTCCTCGGCGTAGACGGCGGCGAAGACATCTCCGGATGAAATTATGAGTTATGAATTATGAACTCACCTTACGCGGTCATGCCTGCAACTCTCGCCGGGCGAATAAATTCACGGGCTATATGGGAGCGAAGTCCACCTACGTGGACTGGCTTAGATATAATACCAACTCAGTCCGCGCAGGCGGACTTTGCTTGGACGTAGCCCGTGAATATGAACGTAGTGAACTCTCGCCGGGTGCTGCGTACGTAAGGTGAATTATGAATTATGAATTTAGATGAACCTCTGTCAATTCATAATTCAAAACTCATAATTCATAATTACATAAACGGCGAAGGCGTTTATGTTTGACACGTGCGGCGGTATTGGATACACTAGTAGGGTATAGTAATGAGTTACATTGCCGAGCCATATCGTCGCCGAGCCATATCGCCGAGCCTAGTCGAGCCTGTATATCGGCTTTGCATCATAACTGAAGGAATACGAAAATGAGCAACACAGCATATCCAGCCAAAGTC
>JBDSDS010000210.1:0-4373 GCA_039920445.1 Chloroflexia bacterium | reverse complement strand
CGTTCAGGAACTGCGCGTTAATCCTCTTGTCATACCCCATCCCTTGAACGACTTCCTTCACGTCCGCCCCCAGGTTCTCACAGATAAATGCGATTTCGTTGATAAAGGATATGTAGGTAGCGAGAATGGCGTTCGACGCATACTTTATCATTTCGGCGGTGCGTATGTCGGTAACGACTATTGGCGCGCCCAGCGGCTCGTAAAGCCCTCGTACCTGCTCGGCGGCCCATCGGTCGTCTGAGCCAAGCACAACCCGGTCGGGGTGAAGAAAGTCATGCACTGCCTGGCCTTCACGCAGAAACTCAGGATTCGATACAACCGCAACGTGGAAGCCAGAAGGGCATTCCTCTCTCACCTGTTTACCCACCACGTCGCCTGTGCCTATAGGCACTGTGCTCTTATTGATAATGATAAGGGGTTGCTCGGCCCGGCCCGGCGCGACCTTGCCGATACTGCGTGCGGCACTTTCTACGTACCGCATGTCCGCCGAGCCATCTTCGCCTTCGGGCGTACCGACCGCGATGAAGACGAACTCAGCGCCCTGCAGCGCCTCTTCGTAACTGGTGGTGAAGTTGAGCCTGCCTGCTCTCATATTGCGTTGCAGCATCGATTCAAGGCCAAGTTCGTAGATGGGAGACTCGCCTTTCTTCAGTTTCTTCACCTTCTCTTCAACTACGTCCACACAAGTGACGTGGTTGCCCAGGTCCGCGAAACAGGTGCCGGTCACCAGACCTACGTAACCTGTCCCGATCACTGCGATTTTGCTCAAATCTCCGTTCTCCTTCTTGTTTCCCTGTGTAGGGGCGGACCAATGTGTCCGCCCTCCCCTGAACTCAACGCGCCAGGATATCGAAAGTTGCAGATATTCGCTAACGCGCGACCATAGATATTCCGGTAATCCAACTCTGGAACTGGCTGCCGTACGCAAACACCTCTACAGCCTGGATCACTGCGATATCGCGTACTTCATCGGGCGATTTCAATATAAATCTCTCCTTTGGGGCATGCCAGATACCTTGCTCTACCTGACTGGGATCGGCGGGATCAGGTTGTCCGGCGACGTAATAAAACTGCTGCTTCCAATCATGTTCCGCGCCTTCAGAGTCGATATAGACAACACGAATAGTGAGTGGGTATAGATTTCCCTGTGGCCCACCTATCGGCGTAGTTTGCCTCACGATCTTTACGGTAGCGAATAATTCGATTGAATTGAGGAATGTGGCTGGCCTGTTCACTTCCTGCCTTATCCCAACCTTTATAAAGTGATCGCCCCGGTCATTACGCTCAAACTCCACCTCTTTGAGGGGTCCTCTGCCCGGCAGGTTCTCTGAAACAAGAGTTACAGTGCCTGGGTCAACAACAGGCACATCCCCCCATTCACGAATCGGCAGCCATGCGGCGGTCCCTAGACCCCCGTTCTCAACTAACTCGGCGCCGCTTGTGGGATCATCACTAAAATTCCCGTTCCTTATTAACTCCTCCCGGGCCTCCTGCTCTAAAAGTGGCTCGTCCCCTGCAACCCAGACCATCTGGCCCGGAGTAATGCGTTTGGTCTCCCCGTTGGCGACGAACACCGCCTCCCCGTAGTCAACCACAACGGTCGTCCTATCTTGACCGTCAATTTGTTCTATGCGAACTCGCGCCTTGGAGTTACTGGCAAAGGAGATCTCGGCGCTATCAGTGGAGACCTTGTAAGAAGCCGTAGCATATTCGCCGGGGTCCGCCGTCACCATTATTGCAGTCCCGGAACGCAAACTGACGCTGATCTCTTTGATATTGCGCTTGTACCGGCCCGTTCGCAAGTTCTCGATCTCCAGAGTAGTGGAGAAATAGGTTTGAATCGTGCTACCATCGAACATTTGCAGGAAAGCGCTGCTGTCGCCACCTGTTGTCGCCACGTCGCCTTCGGCGATCTCCGTCGTAGTTGTTATCAGTTCGGGAACAACTGAGTCATGCCGAAGAACAGCCAAACGCGCTCCTCGTAGCGGCTCAATGCGAGCAGTCATCGCTACTGTATCGTTATTGACGAACGAAGATACAGCCATGATGCCAAGCATACAGATGAACAGGAAGGCAAGGCTAGTCCCGGTCAACACCATCCAGACAAAACGTGACCGTTGCGCTTCCTCTGACCTGGCCGGTCGTGGCTCGGTACGTACTCCTGTAGCTATCAGTGACGGACCTCGAAATGTGAAGGCAACCCCTCTGCGCTTTGCTCCAACCACTGGACCTCAACTACGGAAACGTGCGCCTGGGATGGGCCGCGCCGCAGATCCGAAAGCAACTGCTCAAGCGTAGCGCGTTCTCCGGCGGCGACCACATAAACGCTGCCATCAGCCCTGTTCTCCACGAAGCCCCCTAGCATCAGCCGTTTTGCTCTCCATCTAACATAAACCCGGAACCCGACGCCTTGCACCCTGCCACGTACCGTCGCCATCAACTGCATTGCTGACCCAGATCAGAACCGTCTTCTACCCAGTACAGAAGTGCTGTATCTTTAGTGAGCAACAGACCTATTGGCATTATCTAACGCCGCCTGTGATTTGTGCCCCTACAACATCTAACGATCTAGTAAAGCCAAAGACGCGCTCGAAATGCTGCGCGAAACTTGTCTTTACACTTTGCATGTCTACTTCGCTACCCAATATCCGGCTCATTGAAGTTACGCCTTTCCCTCTGATTCCGCAAGGCACAATGTGCTCGAAAAACGTTAGGTCCGTAGTCACGTTCAACGCGATCCCGTGTGTGGTGATGCCTTTTGCTTCTACCTTCACTCCGATGGCAGCTATTTTCTCAGGCACATCTCCTATCACGCACCACGCACCACTCAAAAAGCGCACCCGTTCTGCTGTAATAGCGAAATCAGCCAATGTGCCAAATAACGCATCCTCCAGACGGCGCACGTATGATGGATAGTCGATGATTGGTCCGTAGTTGTGTAGATTGATAATCGGATACGCTACTAACTGGCCCGGCCCGTGGTACGTAACATCCCCGCCTCTATCAACATCCAGCACGCTCACCCCGAGTGCTTCCAGGTCGGTGGCTGTCACAAGGATATTGTCTCGTCCGCCGCGCTTGCCACACGTGTAGGTATGAGGGTGCTCCAATAGCAATAGAGTTTCAGGAGTAATCTCACTACCGACCTCAACTGCAAGCCGTCGCTGATAATCCCAACACTGAGCATACGGTATGAGGCCCAGATCAATTATGCGGAGAGGGCGAAGTCCCAGACTTGCCCTCTCCTGCTGTGCTGAAACAAGCGTCATTTATGCTCCCGCTTGCTTTACCTGTTCGTGGGCGTGGTAGGAAGAACGCACTAGTGGACCACTTTCGACATGTTTGAAGCCCATCTGGGTGGCAATTACCTTTAACTCTTTGAACTCTTCGGGCTTATAATACTTCATCACCGGTAAGTGTCGGAATGAGGGCCGCAGATATTGCCCAATTGTCACAATATCGACGTCATGGTCACGCAGGTCGCGCAGCACCTGGACAACCTCATCCCATTCTTCACCCAGGCCAAGCATCAGACCGGACTTGGTGTAAATATCCCCTTTCGTGGGATCCATCTCCTTGGCTGTACTAAGCAGTTCCAAAGAACGCTCATACTTTGCCTGCGGGCGGACGATGTAATAAAGCCTCGGCACCGACTCGATATTATGATTCAGAATGTTCGGACGAGCATCCATTACGATCTGAAGCGCCCACCATATCCCCTTGAAGTCAGGAATAAGGACTTCTATTCCGCATTCGGGAACGTACTCGCGCGTGAGGCGTATTACCTCGGCGAATATCTCAGCACCCCCATCCGCAAGCTCGTCCCTATTGACCGATGTGATAACAGCATGTTGGAGTTGCATGGTCTCGATAGCGCGGGCTACTTTCTCCGGCTCCTGCCTGTCGAGGACCGATGGACGTCCAGTTTTTATGGCGCAGAAGCCGCACGACCGCGTACACGTGTCGCCGAGTATCAAGAAGGTGGCCGTCCTGTGCTCCCAGCACTCCGAGATATTGGGACAGTGTGCCTCTTCGCATACAGTGTGCAACCCAAGACCGCGCATCAACGATTTGAGTTCGCGGTAGTTTTCACCCTGCTGCCATTTGACGGTGAGCCAGGGTGGCTTGCGGTCTATAACGACTGGCTCGGCGCTCACCGGACGAGCAGGCCCACCGGGTCGCTGGTAGGGCTTAAGTTCGAGTGGGGAAGAGATAGAAGGGGAGATGCTACTGATGGTATCTGTCATTATTCTTGTCCATTCATCTTATATTTGCCAATAGATGTGTGCGTGGCGTAAGGTCAGATGCTTTTCATGCCCAATGGTAGTTATTATGCAGTAATTATAACACAAGGCGCATGGCAGCCTCGGAAG
>JBDSDS010000209.1:0-7843 GCA_039920445.1 Chloroflexia bacterium | reverse complement strand
TTGCTTGCTCTGCGCGCTGGATCGAAGCAATCTTAGGGACGTTCTCGCCAATTATCAACTCGACCGAAGTTACCAGCAGCAAAGCGATAACAAAAGCGATGCCGTGGGACGTCAAAAAGCCATCGAGCAAATCGCGCGGCAAGATGGCTTCGAGTGGTGGCTCAATAAATTGGGCCACCACCGGCTCACCTAGCGTACCGAGGCCGATTGTCGCCATTGTGATACCGACCTGCGCTGCCGCCAGATACTTGTTCAGGTTATCGAGTGCATGTTTCACCAGCACGGCCGCAGCCGAGCCTTCGCTGGCAAGCTGCTCGATACGGGTCTTTCTTACGCTGACGAGCGCAAACTCTATAGCGACGAAGAACGCCGTAACGAGTACGAGAAATATGACCAGAAGTATGCCTATCATAATGTTTGGGACCGGTTAGAAATCCTCCCTTAGCCTGACATACGGCAAAGCAACATTCGGTGCTGCCGCCGTGTGTATATTATCACATTAGCAGTTTTTGAGCCGCCGCTAATCACAACCCTACGCCAGGGTGTCGTCATTCCCATCACCATATATGTCGCAATATGTCGCAGGGGCGCATCCCAGGGAAGGGCGGACCCGTGTGTCCGCCCCTACACCTTCACCTTTCTCGAGTTGACAGAACCGAGCGGCTAACTTATAATTGTTTCTTGACTGCGCTTGCCGCTTGCTTCTTATTTGGCTGCAAACGGACCGCAGGTATTTTTTGCCGATTCCCGGAATGCGGGCCGTCGAAAGAATGCACTACTCGGCCCAGATTCCAAACGTTAGAGGAGTATTTCGTTGCGACAGAACCTATTCGCCTACCTGATTGGCATCCTCATCGTCACCCTAATCTCCATTTTTGTAGTCGTTACGGACAGTGTTTGTCTTGGCGAAGGGTGCAGAGATATCAGGTTTAGAAGAGGACTTGACCTGCAAGGTGGCTTGCAGCTTATCTTACAGGCTGAACCGCGCGGCGACCTGCCGATAACGGAGAGCCAGCTTCAAGCCGCTCGCGATATCATCGAGAATCGCGCTAACGACACAGGCGCTGCCGAGCCGGTAGTGCAGACCGCAGGCAACAATCGCATCCTGGTAGAGCTGCCTGGTATAGAAAACCTGGAAGATGCCACCAAGATCATCCAGGAGACCGCGTTCCTTGAATTCATCAACGGGGAAGTCGCGCCTCCTTCCGGGTGCATAGGTTGTGAGGTAGACGACCTGGTTTTGACTGAGAATGGTGGGCCTCGACCGGAACAGCTTCGCAGCAATACCACCGCTCCCACTGCTGTTGGAGTACCCACTATAGTGACCTCCACCACGACTGTGTCCGGCACGATTACTGCTCCGCTTGCGAGCGCCACGACCGTTGCGCCCGTAGCGCAAGCTACACCGCCAACCAAGCTCTTCAAAGTTGTGGTAAACGGCGATGAGATAGACGGTAATAAGGTTACTGTGAGCCGCGACCCGACGACTAATGCGCCACAAGTTGTCTTTTACCTCAAGGGTGACGGCCCCAGGAAACTGGCCGACTTCACCTCCGCCAACATCGGCAAGTACATGCCCATCGTGCTCGATAAGAAAGTCATCAGCAACCCGACCATCCAGGGCGTGATTGCAGGTGGCAATGGCGTTATCACAGGACTCACCCTGGAGGAAGCGCGACGCCTTTCCGTCCAACTAAAGTACGGCTCGCTTCCCGTGAGCCTGCGAACGCTCGAATCGCGCAAGATTTCGGCAACGTTAGGGCAGGAAGCGATAGATAAGAGCATTATCGCAGGCGCGGCGGGCCTCGGCCTTGTTGTGCTTTTCATGATGACTTATTATCGACTGCCCGGCGCTCTCGCAAGCCTTGCGCTGGTTATTTACTCATTGATCGCGCTTGCAGTCTTCAAACTGGTGCCCGTCACGCTCACTCTGGCGGGTATCGCAGGCTTTATCCTATCAATCGGTATGGCGGTTGACGCCAACGTCCTTATATTCGCACGCCTCAAAGAAGAGTTACGCTCCGGCAAAACGCTCGGCGCGGCTGTGGAAGCAGGCTTCGATCACGCCTGGCCCTCTATCCGCGACTCGAACATGTCAACACTCATCACCTGCGCTATTCTATTCTGGTTCGGCTCGACATTCGGGGGCGCGTCCATCATTAAGGGCTTCGCGCTCACGTTGGCAATTGGTGTGCTGGTGTCGCTCTTCTCGGCGATTACAGTATCACGATCTTTCCTGCGAGCTGTAGTAAAAACTCCGCTATCAGGTAGCAGGTGGGCATTCAACCTGGACCCAAAACGACTGCCGGGTGGAACACCTGCTGTAGATGCATAGTTATAGTTGTTAGTTGTTGGTTGTTGGATAGGCTAATCCAGCGAGAACCAACAGCATTATTGAGGAAGCAATGATCGATTTAGTTAGCAAACGTTACTTATTCTTACTGGCCTCGGTGATTATCATCGTGCCTGGGCTGCTCGCCGTACTGTTCGGCGGTCTAAAGCCGGGGATCGACTTCACCGGCGGCACGCGCTGGACAGTGGTCCCTCTGAATGCCGGAGCCAACAGCACAGAGAGATTCAAGCAGGTACTCTCCGAGGCAGGTATCCCTGATGCTCTCGTGAAGGGCGGCTCGATAGGCACTGCCCCAGGCCTAATCACCAATACTATCACTATGGACCTCCCCGGCCAGGTACAGGGCGAAGAACGGGAAAAGGTAGAAACAGCCCTCATCAATGCCAATCTTGTGCCCCGCGAGCGCATCACTGAGACGCAGACCCTCAGACCTACTGCCACTGCGGTGTCCAGCACGCCTGTGTCAGGAACAACTACACTCACCACGTCAGGCACAGTTACCGGCACAGCAACACTCACCACAACCGGCACTATCACTGGTACTACAGCTACAGCCGTTACCACCCCCCAGGCGCCTCCAACCCAGACGGAGGTCCGCGACCGTATTCCGGAAAGTGCCACAATTGACTTCCTGGCTATCGGCCCGACCATAGGAAGTGAGCTACTTGGGCGCGCTTTCCTGGCAATCGCCGCCGCATCGTTAGCCATCCTGATCTACCTGACTATCGTCTTCCGCAAGGTTCCTAATGCCTTCCGGTATGGAGTATGCGCCATCATCGCGCTGCTACACGACGTTCTGGTCGTGATAGGTGTCTTCGCCATCCTGGGCATATTGTTCGGCATAGAAATAGACGCGCTCTTCATTACCGCCATGCTGACCGTAATCGGCTTCTCGGTGCATGATACTATCGTGGTGTTCGACCGTGTGCGCGAGAACATCCTGAAGCGGCGGTTTGATAACTTCGGCGACGTAGTAAATTACTCGCTGGTGCAGACCCTGGCCCGCTCAATCAATACGTCAATCACGGTCGTTCTGACGTTGTTTGCGCTCTATCTGCTTGGAGGGGCGAGTATACACAACTTCGTGCTTGCCCTTCTGATAGGCATCATCTCAGGCACTTACTCATCCATCTTCAATGCCTCGATGCTGCTTGTCATCTGGGAGAATGGCGAATGGAGACGCCTGCTGGGACGAGGTGGCCCGCCCGCCGGGCCCACGCCCAGAGCTGCCGCGAGATAGCGATATTACTCGGTAATTGGCGAACGGTTGCTATAGCCGCCCGGTTGTGATACAATGCGCAAAGTTCTTGCCCGGTCGCTTCATCGTGCCGGGCATTCCGGTGCGCAATAGACGATGAGGAGCAGCGTACCTACCACAGCATACAGGCACGGCAACGGGGTCGCGCTTGAAGATTATTTCAGTATAGGGGAGGAGAGGCAATGGATCATGATTCGGTAGTCACTTTATTGACCTATTTTGTGCCGGTCGCCGGGGTACTCGCGATTTTGTTCGCTGCGTACATGGCGAGGGATGTGCTAAGTAGGGACAAAGGCACGCCTGAGATGCAGGAGATCGCGGGCATCATCTTCGAGGGGGCCATGGCCTTCCTGAAGCGCCAGTACACCACTATCGCCATACTCACTGTTATAACGGCGGTCCTCGTGGGAATACTGCTCTCAGTCATTGAGGGCAGCGCCCAGGGCACAACGGTGGAGCAGGGCACCCTCGGTATCCTGACTTCAATCGCCTTTCTGCTTGGAGCGGCAGCCTCGGCAGTCTCAGGCTATATAGGCATGTTCGTAGCAGTACGCGCCAACCTGCGAACAGCAGCCGCGGCTCGACGCTCACTAGGCGAAGCGCTGACGGTGGCCTTGCGCGGTGGCGCGGTGTCCGGCTTCCTGGTTGTAGCCCTGTCGCTTCTTGGTGTCTACGGCATTTATGTAGCATATGCTCAGGTAGCGGGCGGTGGTGTAGAAGGCGCCGCACAGGCCCCATTCCTGATCGTAGGCTTCGGCTTCGGAGCATCGTTCGTCGCCCTCTTCGCCCAACTTGGCGGTGGTATATACACTAAGGCCGCCGACGTAGGCGCAGACCTCGTAGGTAAGGTAGAAGCAGGCATCCCTGAAGACGACCCCCGCAACCCGGCTGTTATCGCCGACCTCGTAGGTGACAACGTGGGCGACTGCGCGGGCCGCGGAGCCGACCTCTTTGAGTCGACCGCCGCCGAAAACATCGGCGCGATGATCCTCGGCGTGCTTTTGTTCGAGATAACAGACCGCACAAACTTGGCGTGGATTCTCTTCCCGCTGGTGGTGCGTGCTTTCGGCCTTATCGCCTCAATGGTCGGTATTCTCGCGGCTCGCGTCTCAGGAAAGGGCGGTGGAGACGTTACCGATAAAGCAGCTCTCGCCGCGCTCAATAACGGCTATTACATCATGGCCGCAGTCTCGGCGGTTGCGATGATGGCAGTGAGCATGGTAATGCTGAACGAGCCTGCGGAGAACGGCTTCTCGTCCGGCTTCTGGTTCGGCCTGGCCGGTTTGGTCGGTATCGCAACATCTATCGCCTTCGTATATATTACCCAGTATTACACCGCAGGCTCCTGGCGTCCGGTCAAGGAAATCGCCCAGGCAGCACGCACCGGCCCCGCTACTACGATTATCTCAGGTATCGCTGTAGGCTTCGAGACGACCTTCCTGCCGACAATTACTATCGCGCTGGCCCTGGCTAGCTCGTACTTCCTCGGCACGCTGGGCAATCCGGTGGTTGAAGCGGTAGTAGGCATCAGGGTTCCCGGCGCGGAACAAGTGCTATTCCAGGTCGATACGGCTGTCGCCTCCGGCATTTTCGGTACGGCAGTGGCAACGATGGGTATGCTCATGTCGTGCGCCTACATCCTTGCGATGGACACGTTCGGCCCGATCACCGACAACGCCGGTGGTATCGCTGAGATGTCACACCAGCCCGTCGAGGTCCGCAACATCACCGATGGCCTCGACGCTGTAGGCAACACCACCAAGGCCCTTACGAAGGGCTACGCGGTCGGTTCGGCTGCTCTCGCCGCCTTCCTGCTCTTCTCGGCATATCTCGACAAGGTCAGGCTTATTAGGCCTGATTTGCCCCTCGTTGGCGGCACGCGGGACGCAGCCGGGAATATCGTCGGCGGCCAGTTACCGATCAACCTTTCGGACATCAGTGTGTTCATCGGCGCGTTCATCGGCGCGATGCTAGTCTTCCTCTTCTCGTCGCTCGCCATACGTGCGGTAGGCCGCGCTGCCGGGCAGATGATCGAAGAGGTGCGCCGCCAGTTCCGCGCCGATCCCGGCATCATGCTAGGCACATCACGCCCTGATTATGCACGCGCTGTAGACATCTCGGCTCGTGCCGCTCTCCGCGAGATGATAGCCCCTGGACTGCTGGCAGTTTCTACGCCGGTTATCGTCGGCGTGGTACTCGGCTGGCAGGCGGCGGGTGGCCTTTTGATGGTAGGCACAATCGTCGGTGTGCTGATGGCTAACGTCCTCAACAACGGCGGCGGCGCCTGGGACAACGCCAAGAAGTTCATCGAGTCGGGCGGCTTGAAGGACGAGAACGGCAATGTACTGGGTAAAGGCACCGAAGCGCACAAGGCATCAGTCGTGGGCGATACGGTAGGCGACCCCTTCAAGGACACCGCCGGCCCCTCGCTACAAGTGCTCATCAAGCTGCTGGCGACGATTACGCTGGTGCTTGCGCCGTTGTTCATTCGGTAGAGCAAACCAGCCAGAACCTGTTTGGAAAGGGCTTAGCGTAATGCTCGTAATGCTAAGCCCTTTCTACTGTGCCTATATAAATTGTCTCCTAACGATTTCCCGTTGGTAAACGTTTATGCGTCAATATTATCAGACTCAACAGGAGGGAATAAGTCAATTAGCCCCTTGATCTCACGTTTGCTACGAGCAAGAAATCCACGTATGAATCCTCTCGTTTCTGGGCGGGCCATGTCCGCAACTTCCTTAAAATACGGCTTAGGGTTGATGCCTGCCTCTGTTGCCGCATGATGCAAGAAGGCTAAAGAAACTAGGGCATCACGAAAATCTATACTTTCTTCAACTATTGCTGCCGCAGCTAGACCGAGGCGCAGCACCTGAACGTCCTCAGGAGTGCGAATACGCTGAGAAACCCAACGCATATATTCATATGTTAGATAGGCAAGACGATATTCACCCTCGCTGCTTTCTGGTGGAGCAACCATAACAGGAAGCTGCTGCCTCTGCTTGGAATTAGCGTCAAGATACAACAGGCATAAGTCATCGTAGATAGATGGATCAGAGATGTTATATGAATCAATTTCCTCGGCCAACCGAGCTTGCCAGTTGGTGAAACGCTTCATAAAGATGTCATCATCCATATTACTTCTCTGCACCGTCGAGTTCACAACAGTAGAGCCGTACTATCTTCACTCTCGGTTTGAAGTTGCACACTAACTGTACCAGCCAGCAACCGCGTAAACGAATCTCCCAACAGATTCTCCAGGTAAGGAGTTACATTCCAGTATTTCTTCAGCTCGTTGTATTCCCGCACGAATTTCGGATCCCCGACACGAAGACCTCCAACCGCTCGTATCATGAGATTCTTCGCCGTGTGCTCCGTGGAAACGAATTGTACAACATCGGTACGGTAGCCCATGATACGCAATGTCAACGCCCTGAAAGTATCGGTCAGGATATCGCCCAGGCGCTCACTCAGGATTCCATACCGCGAGATAGGGTTGAAAGGCGAAGGGAAGGGATGATTATTGAGTTGCGCTTGCAGGTCGTGATGGCAGCACGGGGCTGTAATAATGAGCCTGCTTTGCCACCCTATTCCCTGGGCTATCGCCTCGTCTGTTGCAGTGTCACAGGCGTGTAGAGCCAACACCACATGAGCAGGAGCGCCGGGCTTGTAGTCAACAATACGTGCGGCTTCAAAAGTCAGACCGTCCCAGCCGAGAGTCCTGGCATTAGTGACGTGACGTTCCAGCAGGTTCGACTGCACATCGACGCCGATCATTTCTGTCTCTAATCCCAGCGTGTTAGTCAAGTAGTGATAAGTGGCAAACGTGAGATAGGCATTCCCGCAGCCGAAGTCCACCACGCGGACGGGAGCCGCCTTCAACGTGCCGAGCACGCCTGTCTGATCGACAAGTTTCAGGTACTCATTTATCTGCCGAAACTTGCTATGCATATCTGATTTGATCTTGCCATCTTGCGTCATAATGCCAGTAAGATGTAGGAAGGGCACCGGCTTATCGGCAGGCAAGATCAAATCTTTCTCACGGTTGTGCGACAGATTGATAGGCTTCTTCTCTTTCTCCACGACGGCCTTATCCAGTATGAGGGGCTTACCTTTCTTGCTGAGATTTACCTGCATGACCCGTCCAGCCGTTTCGACATGGAAATTCTTGAACGGAAGGCCAATTAATTCATCCAGCTTCTCCTCTGCTTCTGTACCTGAGTAGTTCTTGGTGA
>JBDSDS010000208.1:0-6873 GCA_039920445.1 Chloroflexia bacterium | reverse complement strand
GACCGTTCTCTTCGTCCACGAAGATTAGGAATGTGCGGTCCTGCCTGCCCAATTGTTCAAGCATATGCTGGCCCAGACGGCATGCATCGCCTGTGGGGTGATCTGGATCATGCGGGTTGAGGAAAGTTTCGCCTACATAAGGGTCCCCCGGCTTATCTTGCAGCACAATATACAAGGCAACAATCGGCCCTGAAGGCGTCCACGAGAGCCTCAGGTGGAGTCGCGCTGGTACTTCGGACGCTGCGGGGCCGATCCATTCCGCCCTCGGTGTGCGACTCAGAAGCGCTATCATTTTGTTCCCACCTTCACGCAATAGCACAAGCCGAGTAACGGGCTGGTGTCCGGGGGGTAGCTGTGAAACTAGTGGGGTCGGCAGAAGCATGCCCACAGCAACAGGCGCAGGGAATACCCATGCGGGATAGGCGAACGCATCGTGCCAGCGCTGGCCATAGGCGATCTGCTGGCGGGCCTCATAGTGGTTCGGGTCAAGCTCCAGTACCTGGTTGAATTCTTGTAGGGCTGCCTCAAAACTGGCCGAGTACCGAAGCGCAACGGCCCGATAATAACGATACGTGACCGAGTTTGGAACGAGAAGCAGACCTTCCTCAAAAGCATACGCGGCGGAGCGCGCCGCACTTGGATCGACCCGCGAGCGGCTTGTGGGCCGTAGAGTTCCCCTCTCCATCTCCATCAAGCCTTGTTTGAAAAGCTCTTTGGCTCGTTCGGACCTCGATAGGAAGTCTGTAGGGTGATAGGATGACTCGATATTCATATCGGTAACAGGGCCGCGCAGCACATTCGTGGAAGGATCCTCTACGAATCTCGCCTCGTACTCAGTCAGCACCCGCGTTCCTTGTTTGTCTTGGCTCTGCTCAGGGTTGGTAGCATGCAAGGCCACATCTTCCGGCCTGGCGTCTAGCTCCATCACTGAGTGCGGATGCGGGCTGGAAACGGCGGCCATTCCTACAGTTGTAGAAGGCTCAATACTGCCTGTCATTCGGGTCGTAGATGGTATTGTCAGTTTGTCGACACGCGTCCCATAGCCGGGGAGGTTGGGGGGAACAAACGATGGCGCTTTCTCCGGCACAACGAAGGTCTCAGCTATCCTGTCGTGCAAGCCCTGTCGCCGTGGGTCGAGCGCAACCATGATGAAGCCCCAGCCACCCACAGCCGCCGAGAAAATATAGCCAAGCATTCTCAGCATCGCCTGGCCGATACCTGGCATCCTCCCATCGGCGGTCACGACCTTAATCGACATGAGCCGCTTACCGATTGTCTGGCCCCAGATGCTGAGCTGGACAACATGATAGAGAAATAACAGCATAGAGCCGAGAACGAGGAAGAAGCCCGATTCACCCAGCCAATTGACGAACTCCGGCGAGTTTATTGTGGAGCTTTTCCATAAAAGGCCCACGAGAGTCCCGATCTGAAAGAGCGACATAAAGAATATGTCGATAAGGGCGGCGACCAGACGAGGCCTGAACCCTGCGTAGTAAGGCGCATAACTGCGGGCTGTGGATTCATGGGGTGGTCTGTTTCCGCTCCCATGAGCAGATAGGTCTACGCGCGTCAATGGGTTCGTGACCAACGGGCTGTCGCTTATATGGGTTTCACCCGGGCGGCTTGTGTCGGTAAAAGGGTCTCCTCCTTGTGAGGCAGGCGGCCAGGTAACGGGGCCGGTCGGGAACTCCGGGTAGTAGGGCACCTGCGCGATAGACGGAGTCTGTGTGCGCGGCGCGCTTACGCTGGAGCCGGTAAAGGTGGAAGCAGGTGTTGCGCGACGATAGGCTGTTACGGTGAATAGCCGCTCACCCGTGGCGCTATCTGTGCCTTGCCAGCCGGTGAGGTCGTATCTACCTGTATCAGTCCACTGCGAGCCATCAGGGGCGGGAAAGGTAATCATATCAGCAATTGCTCGTTCCCACGGCTCATCGGGCCACGGCCCGGCAATAGTGTAAAGCTGGAGAGGCGGGTCGTCCACTTCGAGTGAGCGGGCCGTTTCGGGGTTGATGATGCCCAGGACATGCCGGGCGTACTCGACATCAGCCGCAGAACCTTGCTTCCATATGAAAACTTGCGCCACGCGGTTTGCGTCGGATGACATTATAGAGTGGCCTCTTTCTACACCATAAGGGTCTTCTTTGTTAGCGCATGGGCTAACTATCAAACGCCGCAAAACGATTGAAAAGCACCTATATTGTAGCACGGAGCTTTCGTCTGGTACAACCATCGAGGGGGTTATTTTAGGGGTAGGATGCGTGGCATTTAGTCCTATATCAGCCTGTGCCCTGTTTGCGCTTAATGTTCCCTGGCAAGAGGCGCGCCACACATATTTAGTGGGAAGGAAACCATGCTTGTTGCCTCCTGCGTTATAATGCCGATATGTTGAGAGTGTCCTGGTCGCGGCAGAGGCGACCCTTACTTCTGTTGTTTCTAATCTTGTTGCTTATACCGAGTGGGTGTGACTTCAGTCCCGTGCCGATTCTTCCCCAACCGACTCCGCCGCCCAAGCCCCCACCGACACCCAGCCAATCGGCAAGGCCCAGGGGCGGCACCCTTACGGTTCGTCTGTCAGGGGATGTACCGCAACTGAACCCCTGGCTGAGCGCGGGGAGCCGGGACGCCGACAACATATCGGGGCTGCTATTCGGCGGGTTGACGCGGCTCGACAACCATCTACAGCCCCAGCCGGACTTGGCCGAGCGATGGGACGTATCGGAGGACGGCACGACCCTCACTTTCCACCTGCGGGAAGATGTGGCATGGCACGATGGCAAGCCGTTTACCGCCGAGGATGTGGTGTGGTCTTACCGTACTATGCTCGGCCTCAGAAGTAGCTACCACTCGTTTCTTCGTATCCAGGAAACTATTCAGTCTATTGAAGCTGTTGAGCCTATAACATGGACCGTGCGCTTTAAGCTGAAGACGCGTAACTCGCCGCTCCTTTCCGATCTGTCGCTGCCTGTGCTGCCTAGCCACATCTTATCGGGGACGACACCTGACAAACTGGCGCAAAGTCAATTCAATCAGGCCCCGGTCGGCACGGGCGCTTTCTCCTTCGAGGGACGCACGCCCGGCCAATCGGTAACGCTCAAGGCAAACAGCAGGTACTACGGTGGGCGGCCCGCTATCGACCGCGTGGCGTTGCTCGTAGCGCCCGTTGAAGAGGTAGCGGTAAATGCCTTACGGGAAGGCGATCTGATGTTGTCGCAGCTTTCACCCTCTGCGGCTGAACAATTGGTGACGGCTGGGCCTGGCATAAGAGGCGGGGCATACGACGAGCTTGGCTATGATTTTGTCGCATTCAATCTGCGTGCCCCAAGACCGTTCAGCGACACGCGCCTGAGAAGGGCCTGGGCGCTCGCTCTCGATAAGCCCGGCCTCGCGTTTACCGCCACAGGCTCCGGCGGCAACCCGGTTTGGAACGATGTAAACAGGGTCTCATGGTCATACAACCCCGATGTGCCGAAGCCGGGTGGCAACCCAGGTGAAGCGCGCAAGTTACTAGCTGAGGCAGGTTGGGCCGACACAAACGGCGACGGCATAGTGGAGAAGGATGGTAAGCCGTTGGAGGTGTCGCTTTTTGTCAGGCCTGACAACGCCGTGCGCCGGAAAGCCGCCGAGGCGATGGTCGCTCCGTTGAAGAGCGTTGGCATACGGGTCATGGTGGACCTCGCCGACTTCAACACGGCCCTCCTTGCGCGTATTAGCCCGCTCTCTCGCCCGCCGTTCGACTTCGATGTTGTGATACTTGGCTGGACGCGGTCGGGTCTCGATCCGGACCCATACGCTCTTTTCCATTCCAGCCAGATACCTACAGCCGCCGCGCCGCAGCTACTCAACTTCACCGGCTTCGCAGCCCCGGAGTATGACGCCCTCACTATAGAGGCGCGTTCAACTTACGATTTCACCCGACGAAAAGAGATATATACGCGCATGCAGTCGATTATCGCAAGCGATCTGCCCTACTATTTCCTGTGGGCAGAAAAGTTTGGCGTGGTGGCGGGTCCCAAGCTCAATGGCGATATAGATTTCACCTCGCCACGCTACATGTGGAACGCGGCGCAGTGGTACATCGAGCCTTGATTACGGTTCAAGGTTCAGATGTGGTACAACCTTGAACCTTGAACCTTGAACTCGTTTGCTATGGTGGCCCATAGGGGAGCTATCATTTGCTCAGGGTGTCCAGGGCACAATCTTGAGCGGTTCCCTTAATACTATCTCGGTGCCACCCTCCGTCAGCCTGAGCAGCTCATCGGGGTGGCCCTTTGGATAAAGCTGGATAGTTACTGTATAGTCACCAGGGGTAAGCCCCCCCGGCAGGCGTATGTCGCGGTAATCAATCACCTGCGTACCAGGGGGCCAATCTGAAGTCGGCCAGTAACCGTTCAGCGGTCCTAAAGCCTCGTCGGCGACGACCTTCCCTGCGCTGTTTTTCACCTGGACGCGTATTGAGTAGTCCACCATCAACTTCTCTGGGTTGCGCCAGTAGAGAGTGAGCGGGAAATATGAGGCATCGGGTTGTGTGGTGGTGTCGGCACGCAACTCGTAGATGTAGCCCAGGAACTCCAGCCCGTTCGCAAACGCATGTTGCTCGGAAAAATCCGGGTTGGGGTACCAACAGTTGGGCTGGCCGTTGAACGAGATGCCATACACCGTCACGCCGTTAAACTCTTTGCGGTCGAACGTATGCCAGTTGCCGGTAAACCACTCTTCAACGTAGTTTTCAGGGTCTTCTTGCTCTTGTCGCACGGGAGATGTAATCAACCATGCACGCTCCTGGCACTTGACCGTATTGCGTAACACTTCCTCAAGCTCGCGCTGGCGGAAGTTTTCTATGCCCAGGCTCGGCACTGCCTTGATCGGCACCGTGGGCACTCGACCCGACTCACCCGGTGTGTAATAGACATCGACGGCAGACGCCAGGTAGCCTGGGAAGACCACTATCTCATCACGCAGGCGCAAATGGTCGTTGACATATACCATCGCGCCCCGCCAGTCTTCCTTTTGAGGCTGAGGGGAATAGTTGATTCCTGTAAGCGCGACGAACGTGCAAAAGCCAAGCAAAGCGGTCGCAAGCCCTGATGCGATATTCATCCTGCGGTGCATACCGCTGAGTCCGAGCAGCCCCACCGAAACGAGTATCAGATAAGGCGGTAGCGCCATTATCAGATAGCGCGCCTGAAAGAGAGGGACCTTGAGCGTTACTACCCAGAAGACCGATAGCGGAATGATTAGAAGCGCAAAGACGAGAGCCGAGTTGTTCTTGAATTTTGAATTTTGAATTTTGAATTTTGAATTCTTGATTGTTTGACTCGTGGCGTTGGATCTCGTCCTCGACATCAGGATGACATAAACGCCTACGGCCTCCAGTACAGCCATCAGAACGGCCGCTATGGCTTCCCAGGGTTGTATGGAACGGTTGACGGCGAAGCTCACCGCTACCGTACCGACTATATCGGTCAGGCTCGCGGGTGTATACCAGCCACCCAGGTCAGCAGTATCCGTGACGAGTGCGGCAAGGCGCAGCCAGGCAATAGGGAATAGGGGGGTGAGGATTAGGAGCATCGCCCAGCCCCAACGTATCCACTTTTTTGGATTTTGGATTTTAGTGATAAAATCATCTTCCGGCTGTGTATCGTCACTGTGCAATCGGGTTGCTTCTTTGCGATTGCGCGCCATGAACGGAGTGGAGGCAATGTGCGCGAGTAAGACCAGCCCTGCCATGCTGTGAACCGTGAGCATGATCCAGGTGGCAACTACATATGCCGCCCAGATAGCGGTGCGGTTGCGCTCCCACGCCAGGATATACAGGAGGGTGCTGGCGAGTGTCATCAGCACGAGCAGGCTGTACATTTTGGCGTCTTGCGAATGCCAGATGTGGAATGGGTTCACCGTCAGTAACGTGGCCGCGATAATACCGATCCAGTGACCTCCGACCTTGCGAGCAAGAAGATACATAAGCGGTATGGCGGCCACACCGAACAGCATTGCAAGGCCGCGCACAGGCCCCTCATAACTTGCCCCAAAGATGATTTGCAAAACCCTCTGTAGAGGAGGGAAGGCGTCGATGAGAGCAAGCCAGTAGTGAAGTATAACGGTATAGAGAGGGCCGTTCTCACCTGCCTGGGTAAAGCCTTGCAGCAGGTCGCTCAGGGGTAAGCGGGCGCGTTGCACAATATCGGCCTCATCGAACCAGAACGACTCGTCGCCGAGGTGGTAGCGTCTGAGGAGCGCGCCCAGGAAAGTGAGGACTGCTATCTGGTACGTAACGTTACGGGCGGCATGTCGGGCGCGCTGCACTATTAGCCCGCCGCGAAACGCAACTTTGGCGGGCGTGGCAATAGAAGTGGTAGAGGTAGCCATTGAACTGTTAACTGATAGTTGGTCCTCGGGTTGCATCTCTTGAATTGTAGCATAGGCTCTGGTGTGTGTTATCGAGTGGATGCATTTCGCATCTATTTATTTAGGAATCACCACATAGATACCTGCTCAAGGAGGCGCACCCTCTTTACATTGTCATTCTGAACGAAGTGAAGAATCCGATTCTTTAGCACAGACTCACACGTACGGATTCTTCACTTCGTTCAGAATGACAAATCACACTTTAATCTTGCTCTCCATATAACGTTGCCATTTTTGAGATGAGTTCTAGACTTTGTTACCTCTGCTGCCCCTGGCGAGAAGCGCACCCTGCTCGGCTAGACTTTCGCACGATGCGTCGAGTTTGGCAGGCGTCGGCGCATCCAGATCAAGCGAAAGCAAATGAATATGCTTGAGGGTATTTATCAATCTCAGGTTCGAGCGGTCTGAGCGCCGGAACTGTGGGTAGACCAGCGCTCCACGTTCCAGACCATAACGGTCCAGGTATGC
>JBDSDS010000207.1:0-4381 GCA_039920445.1 Chloroflexia bacterium | reverse complement strand
GCCACCTGGAAAGCGAGGTCCTTACCCACTATGGTCGGCGCATGGCTCTGGACGCTCTTCTTCTACTTGACTGTAGGCTCTGTCTGGTATTGGCCCTGGTATGCGACCTGGCTGCTCATACCGGCGGCGCTCCTGGGGCCGGGTCGCGCCTTTACCGCAGTGCAGCTATTATGCGCCAGCAGTCTCACCGTTTACGCCTTGTGGCCCACTGTAGCGCCACCGTTTGACTGGTTGGTCGGCTGGGCTGGGTTTTTCGTCGCTGGGCCACCATTAATTTATCTTGGCATCACTGCCATTCTTGACCGGAAGCGCCGTCATGGTCTGGCGCACAACCCCCAGGGACATGCTGCCGCTTCTTCTACTGGCTAGCGGTGATGGAAAAGGAGGAGGCAAAGTAGCCCCCTCCCCTTTTTATTCTTCAACTCTTGCGTTTGCGCGTCTCGTCTAACTTTCCACTGACGGTCCAACATTCGCGAGCGGCGATTCGCTACGGCTCTCAAGGGAGAGCATCGGAGCCAGTATGCGCTGGGCGGCCATGACATGGCTGCATGTGCCGTACCCTGAATAAAAACTACAATTGCATTTCCAATGGTTGTTCTCTAGACTTATATGGTGGGCGTCATGCTCACCACGGAATTCTGCCTGGATACTATTGATAGTAAGCCGGTCCGGCTCTTTCTCGTAAAGGTGTGCCTTCTCAATTTTGCCGATCATGCTCGAATTCATTATTTCAACCTCCATGTTCTGCTAACGATGTGTTTCGTCCAACACCGTTCCCGACCACCTGATAGCAGACCCATGAAACACAAAAACCGGCGCGAGTCTAAACTCGCTACCGGTCTGCGGCGCACGTCCGAAGGCAAATGCCAAAGGCACTTACCCTCAATGCTATTGTTTTCATAGGCGTACCCTCCCGTCGGGAGATTTCGTTACTCAGAGTATAAACCCCCCACCAAGCTTCGTCAAGTCTTTTCCACCATACTTTTTTGCTATAGATAAATACTCCTCGTTGCCCGTCAGCAGTGTCCTACACATTTCGGTATGCTATAATATGTTAGGAAAATAGGAATATTACTAGAGGTAAAAAGTTTGACAGCAAGTCGTTGGCACTCGATCAGAGTCGGCATTCCGCTAATAGTTGTCTTTGTCGCGCTGGCTACCCCAAACGCAAATGGCTACGCGACCGAACCCGCCTACGCTGCGAAGTCTGCTACCATGTTGTATGGCAGCGCGCCCGATGCGCTAGATGGGCAGCTTCAGGCTATAGTGGACGAAGTGGCAGGTGAGCTTCCAGGCGACTGGGGTATTGCAATAAAGAAGCTCGACACCGGACAATACGCCTCTCTCAACGGTGATGAGCAGCAAGTTTCGGCCTCCCTGTATAAATTGTGGGTTCTGGCCGAACTGTTCAGGCAAGCCGATGCTGGGCTTGTCGACCTCGATAGCTATGAGACGGTGACAGGGGCTGATGCGTATTATGACAGCATGTATGGCGACCTCCGTCTCCCGGAAGGTAACTCCATCACGCTACGGCGAGCCGCTTATATGATGGTAACAGTGAGCGACAACACCGCTGCTCTGCTTCTTGCTCGTATCCTGGGTCCGGATAATATCAACCGCTTTATGCAAAAGAATGGCCTTACTGACTCACTGCTGGATTGGAATGGCTCAGGCGATAATCTCACGACCCCCCGCGATGTGCTGCGCGAAATGGAGATGCTTGCTACTTCGCAGATGGTGAATGCGGAAGCGAGCAAGCAGATGGTGGAGATAATGCTCGACCAGCAAGTAAACAACCTCGCCGCGCCCGGCTTACCTGCCAACACTCCGTTCGCTCATAAGCATGGCGCGCTGGACGGTCTGCTCCATGATGCGGGGATCGTCTATGGGCCGTCCGGTCCTTTTGTGTTCGTGATTATGTCAAGTAACCTCGATAGTTATGCTACGGCTTATGAAAACATGCCCGAGCTAATACGGCGTGTCTATAATTACTTCAACAGCCGAACCACAAGCCCAGCCCTTTATTTCCCACAGACACGCCAAACGATAGGACACGACTTCCTCAAGTTCTGGCACTCACATGGTGGTACGGATACTTTCGGCTACCCAATTGGGCCAGAGCAGATGCGCGGCGGCGTGATGTCGCAGCAATTCGAGCGCGCCCGCTTCGAGGGGCACCCCGAAAGCGCGCGTGAGGGGGGCCTGTTACCTGGGGTTGTGCTTAGTCTCGTAGGCCAGGAACGCGCCGCCCAACTTAACTTGACGTGGCAGGGTGACAACGATTCCGGCGATGGTCTTTTCTTCCGCGAGACAGGGCAGAACGTATCCGGCGACTTCTACGACTTCTGGCTCAACAAGGGCGGCGAGAGAGTCTTCGGACTGCCAATTTCACCCGTTACCGAGATGGTGAACCCCGCGGACGGCAAGTCCTACCTAACTCAGTGGTTCCAGAGAGCGCGTATGGAGTTACACCCGGAGGAACCCCAGGGGCGACAGGTAATTCTTGGTGCGCTTGGCACCGAACTTACAACGTCTCGTTAGGCGATTGCAAGTGGGCTGATGGTGCTCACTGTGAGCCTCAAAATCGCTGCACGCCAGGCGCCTTCCGGCCCTTTTCGAGCGCACTGAAGTACAACCGATACCCCTCTTGAAACGTTATATTATCTGTGCCGACTGCGCGAACTCCCTTGCAATCATTTCATCTCGCTAGAGAGGAACCATCTCCCATGAACAGAGGCAACGTCCATTTGAGCGCAAATATACACCCGCGTTTGCGTTTACTCTTGCTTTTCGCGCTGGTTCTACCCATTTTCACTTCACTAACAGGCAGCAATAGCTCGGACGCTTATGCGTCTGTCCCTGCGGCAGTATCAACCCATAACCAGTACGGCTTCATCATGGCGCTACTTGAAAACAATCGCGCAGTCAAGGATATGGGCTTCCAGTGGGTCCAGTACGGCGTCTATTGGAAAGATGCCGAGCCAACCCCCGGCAACTATAACTGGGGCCATGTGGACAATATATTGAACTCGGCGCGTAGCGTCGGGCTGAATGTTCTTATTCGTGTGAGCCGCCCGCCGCAGTGGGCGCGTGACCCAGTGTGCGCGACAATAGATACTTGCCCCCCGCGTGATGCCGCCGAGTTTGGAAGGTTCACCAACCGCCTCGCAGCCCATGTCAAGCCGCGTATCGCCCCGAACCGTGTCGCATACGAGATATGGAATGAACCGAACACAGATATTGAGTGGGGAAACTTGTGCCCTGATCCAGAACGCTATTCCGGCCTACTCGTTGCCGCCTATCCTCAGATGAAGAGCGCCGATGCGGCAGCGCTTGTGGTAGCGGGGGCTGTAACCACAGTCGGCCAGAGGCTAAGGCCAAGTTGTTATCTGGATGATGTTGCTTTCCTCGACCGCATGTACCAGGCAGGGGCCGCGCCTTACTTCGACGTACTGAGTGATCACCCTTACGGCTTCGGTTCGCCCCCGGAGGAGGACCCGATTTATGGAAACAGCGGCCTCGTCTTCCGGCGGCCTGAGTTGCACCGCCAGTTGATGGTACGCTACGGAGACGAGGAAAAAGAGATATGGGCAACCGAGATGGGGTGGGCCATCGACCCAAAGACGGTGGGTTTGAACTGCCCTCTAGTACCATGGCACTTTATCCACAGTCCACAGCAACAAGCCGACTACCTGGTGAGGGCGCACCAATGGGCGCGGGCAAATTGGCCCTGGATGGGTGCGATGTTTACTTTCAATTTCGACTTTCAGGACGCACCCTGGTATGGAGGGTGTCACCCCTTCGACTTTTGGTCGGTGGAAGGTAGACCCGCGCAGGCCGCGCTTGCAGCCCTCACGCGGGCACGATTCTCCGATGTACCACTCGACTTCTGGGCCTATGATTTTGTAGAGTACCTGGCGAATAGAAGCGTGATTGGGGGCTATAGCGACGGCACATTCCGCCCCAATAATTCCGCTACGAGAGGACAGCTCGCCAAAATCGTAGTGCTCGGCTTGAACCTCACCCTCCCGCCGCCGCAATCCGCTCATTTTGCCGATGTACAAACCAACAACCCGTTCTACCAGTACGTAGAAACTGCCTTCGAGCGGGGTCTAATAGGAGGTTATCCCTGCGGCGGACCTGGTGAACCTTGCGACACGCAACAAAGGCCCTACTTTCGCCCCAATACGAATGTGACCCGCGGCCAGATAGCGAAGATTGTAGTGCTCGCCGCACAGTGGAACCTGATTAACCCGATAACTCCGTCATTCCGAGATGTCGATTACGGCGCTACCTTTTACGAGTTCATCGAAACCGCTTTTGCGCGACAGATATTGAGCGGATACCAGTGCGGCGGACCCGGAGAGCCTTGTGACCCTTC
>JBDSDS010000206.1:0-5559 GCA_039920445.1 Chloroflexia bacterium | reverse complement strand
TGCGCGTGATGATCATCGCCTGGGCGTCAAGTTCTCTGAGAAGGGCAGAGAGACCATTCTTGAAATCATCTTCGCTTTTGAGGGGGCGGCGTAAGGCATCTTCAGCCTCGGGCTGGTTGCATTTGACGATGCCGAAGCCGTGGAAGAGATCGAGGTCACCCTGCGAGTCTACAGCAAGAATCTTCCCCTCGGCCCGCGCTAGCTCTCGGGTACGTCCGACAACGGCGGGGGTGAGGGTGCCGCTCTTGTAGTTGCTGGCAATTACGGCGTCGCACAGGGGCAGTATCTCTTCGATAGCCGAGATGAGGGCTTGTTCTACGGCACCATTGATTGGGGTACGGTCTATGTGGTCGATACGGGCGACTTGCTGAAGCATGGAGGGTGTCACCTGGGCCACGATGCGCTTCTTGGTGATTGTCGGGCGCGACGGGTCTACCACCAATCCTTTCGTCTGGACCCCAAAGCCCGCAAGCTCTCTCTTTAGCTCATGTCCAGCCTCATCGTCGCCAATGACGCCCGCCAGGTAAGCACTGCCTCCGAGAGAGGCCACCGTGCAGGCAGGGCTGGAGCCACCCCCCGGCATGGCATACTTGCGGGAGAACTCAAGCACGGCTATGGGGGCTTCGCGTGAGATGCGCGTCGGCTTGCCGATGGTGTACTTGTCGAGGATGAGATCGCCAATGACCAGCACGGAGACCGACCCGAAGCGGTCTACGACTTCGTCGAGTTGTGAGTTGTTAGTTATTAGTTGTGAGTTATCGACGAAAGGCATCTTTTGAATTATGAATTGGGTTCGGAAGGGATCACTGGAGACGCTTGTAGGTGAGGAAGATCATCAGGGCGAGCCAGAGGACAGAATACTGGGTCAGGTAGAAGGGGAGGTTGTCCAGAAGCGATATGCCGCTGAAGCTGAATACGCCTAAGAAGCCCATCACTATGCGGCTGACGACGAAGCCAGCGAAGATACAGGCGACGCCGACCATTTGGAGGCCCGGCCCACGCTTCTGGTTGGAGCCTGTTGCTACCGCTTCCGGCACCGCGAGGCCCATAATAAGGGCGGTCCAGAACTCGAAATCGGGGAAGAAGCCCATGAGGATACCTACGAGGCTTGCTACGACGAGTCCTGCCATAGTCGATTTGGCATAAACCGAGGTATCAACAGCATATGTGGGAAGCACCTGCAAGTTGGCGCACTCAATGCAGCGAAAGCCGACGGGCGTGCTGACACGGCACTTGGCGCAGATTGGGCGCTCACACTTGCCGCAGCGCAGGTATGTCTCCTCCTTCGGGTGGCGAGGGCAGTACATTGGGGGGTCATAATCGGTTGTGCGGTCTATAGCCATGTTTTTTGAATTACGAATTACGAATTACAAATTACGAATTGTTGGTTTGGGGTTGAGGTGAGAGGAGGGATGTTTTGATGGTTAGTAGGGCGAAGGCAAGAACTTTTAGGATTCTGCGCCAGCGCCAGGGTTGTTTTATCAGTCGGTAGAGCCATTCGAGGCCGAGGCGGCGCATTAGGGGCGGGGCCAGGGGGACTCTGCCGGAAAGGTAGTCGAATACGCCGCCTACTCCCATGGCTATTTTGATCGAGTCGGGCAATTGGTGGCGGTGGGTATCTATCCATAGGTCTTGCTTTGGTGCGCCGTAGGCTACGAGCAGGATATCGGGGCGGGTTGCGTCTAGCCGGGTCTTTATCTCCTGAAAATCTTTGTCGTCGGGCGACCCCGCATACGTGCCCTCTATGGTTATACGTGGGTGGCGTTGTTTGAGGGCGTTTGCTGCCTGCTCTGCTACCCCTTCGCCTGCGCCAAGCATAAATATCGAGTGGCCTTGTTCGTGGCTCAAACGAGCGATGCGCTCTATGAGAGCCACACCGGTAGCCCTACCTTTGAACGGGCGGCGTAATAGGCGGCCCGCCAGGATGATGCCTATGCCGTCGGGTGTGGCGAGGGCGGCACTGTTGATGATGTCGAGGAAGGCAGAGTTGCGGCGGGCTTCCATGACAAACTCAGGGTTGACCGTGCATACCTGGTGAAGACTTGGCGGCTTTTCGCTCAGGAAACGCTCTATCTCACTTATCGCTTCCTCTTCACCGCAGTTGTGTATGCCCACGCCCAGTATGTTGTGCCTCCGCAAAAGGCCTTACCTCTCAGGTATAACGCTGCTTCGCTGAAGTATATAACAGTGGGGAGCAATGAGCAATGAGTGGTGAGTGGTGAGTGATTACGGAAACACCAAGATCGCCAAGTAACGGGCGAGTTGTTTATTGTTTGAAACGCACCAGGAATGCAGAGGGATGGGAGAAAACAGCCGTGAGCAGGCGTTCTATGGGGCTGTCGAGAGACCTCGTTCGCGCGCTCGTTCTTCGAGCAATTCGACAAGGACGGTCCTGTGGCAGTGGGCATGAGCGTTAGGCCCATCAAGCCGCTCCCAGCAAAGGACTATGAGGGGACGCGCAGGGTCCTGCTGGGCGATTGCTATAAGTTCGTCCAGCACGGCCAAACCTTCGGGCGTTCGCATCTCCATACGATAGCGCTCCGCGAACTCCTCCCAGGATATGGGGGGCATCTCCGGTTCCGCGCCGCGAGCGCCCCGGCTAGGCTTGCCAATATAGGCATTCAGCAGGGCGTCGGAGGGGCCGGCAGCAGGTATGCTTTGGCCGCCCGCCTCAAGCACGGGCCGGGCCCGCCATCTTGGGCGGCGCATGGCTATCACCAGATGAGCATCGGGAGGCCACTCTGTTGGGCGCGTTGCGCATGCATGGCCGAAGCGCAGGGGTTGCTCTGGTGCGACTACTTCCTCATGGCTGCCCATATTGTTCCCTGATGTCATGGTCTTGTAGTATCGGGGATTGCCAAGTGGGGTCTGTCGACAGTACCAGGCAATGGTTGATGCCGCTCCAGCAGAAAGTAGCCGACAGACACCCGTGCCGATCCGAGAGCAAGGTATGCTTTACCCAGAAGCAGGTCGTCCGAACCCAGGTTTACACGCACCAGGTAGTCACGTAAGAGGGCGGTGATATCGTAGCGGCCGTTACCTCCATGCCCGTAATCGAGCAGTAGTGCGTGCAGGTAAGCGTTGTCACGACCCTCTGGGTCTACCGGCAGCACGAGGTAGAAGCCGAACCGCTTTGCCTTCCCGGCGGTGAGTCTGTCTACCCATGCCTCGGCTGGGCTGTTCTGCCGTGCACGCACGTTGTAGCCAAAAGTCTGTCCATCGGTTGCGCGGTAGAAGCCCTTAATGAACTTGCGGATGCCGAGGAGCCTTGCTACACGACCGAGGTTCATACCCCTGTATTCCCAGCCGAGGAGAGCGTCCCTGTCCGGTTTCTCGCCTTTCAGTATTATAGCTTCCTGTTGTCGAGGTTTAAGCGCTGCTATCCTCAGAAACTCGGTTGACGGCCCTTTCTGATTGTTCATAGCTTTGGAGTCTCCAGTATTCGCTCTGCATTGCGCGTGGCCAGCGCCATAATGGTCTCCATCGGGTTAATACCTATGGGTGAAGGGAACAGGCTGGCGTCCGTTACATACAGGCCTTCCGTATCGTAAACACGGCCATAAGAGTCGCACACGTGGCGAGTGGGGTCGCCTCCCATACGGGCCGTTCCCATGACGTGCACGGTGCTCAGCTCCATGTCCTTGGGGCGTACCTTACTGTTGCGTAGTTTGCGGGCATCTGCCGCCGAGAGGAGGTCAGGTATGCCGTTGAACGGCACGATCACCCGCCGAGCGCCGGCCGCAAACAACAACTCCGAGAGGAGGGCCGTGCCACGTACTAGAGTTGCAGCATCTCGCTCGGAAAGGTTGTAGAAGGCGGCTGGTTGCCCGTTTGGGAGCAGGCGTACGCGCCCCGAGCCTGTGTCTTCTACCAGCACGCCTGCGCTCACTATATGGTTGTACCGTTGCATGACCTTTCCCAGGTCAGTTCCGTAGCGACCGATACCCATAGCCAGCAGGGCCGGAGGCAGGTTGACCGCCGCCATAATGATCCCCTCATCCTGGAACTCGCGCACCTGATAAGCCTGGTGAACGCCCTTCCATCCCTCTACCGTTTCGTCAAACATGGCGACTACAAGGGCGTTAGGGTGAAGGGTTAATCCCTGGCCTATGCGACCGGATGGTGACTGTACACCCGAGCGCAAGAGGAGCGCCGGTGTCTGGATCGCACCCGCAGCCAGCACGATTCGCTTTGCTCGCACCCGGAAGCGAACGAAGCGCCGCCCATCTTCGCCCAGGATCCCGCCCTCAACACCAACAGCGCGCTTGCCACGCATAACCACACGTTCGACTCGACGATTGGCATATACCTGCGCACCGAACGACACAGCCCTCGGTATGTACGAGACGAGCGTAGAGCGCTTGGCCCCCGTCGGACAGCCGAAGACGCAATTGTTGCAGCCCCCGCAGTGCAGCTGGTTGCGGATATTGGGGATGATCTTCCAGCCCTCGCGCTCGGCACCTACGCGTAGTATCTCCTGGTCGTGGCTGATGCTGCCAGGGTCCTGGTGCGTAGCTGACACGAACCGCTCAACCCGCTGAAAGTAGCGCTCCATCTCTGCGGGGAGAATGCCTTTCACGCCGTCCTCTCTGGACCATCGCTCCAGCGCACTGTCGGGCGTGCGCCAGCACATCCCGCCGTTCACCGTGGTCGAGCCGCCCACACACCTACCTTCGGCGAAGCTGATAGAAGGCGTGCCTATAGTCATCTCAACGCCCCCATCCCGGTAGAGCTTGCGAACCATGGCGGTCGCCTCGGAGGTAAACTCTTCACTGCGATGGTAGCCTCCCTCTTCGAGCACGATGACGTCAAGTCCCACCTCTGCTAGCTCGGAGGCGATAACAGCGCCTCCGGCGCCCGATCCGACCACCACCACATCGCAGATGAGATCTCCCTCCGCCAAGTCGTGATGGGTGCGAACTGCTGTTGACGGCCTGCGTGTTGAGGAAAGGGTAGAGGGGACCAGTGGATCGGATGCGAGCACGATTTGCTCATGGAGCTGTATGTCGGCTGACCACCTTTCGAGCCTGCGTCGCGCGGTGTGCGCTATCCAGCGTTCCGGGTCATATCCGAGCTTGCGGTGGACGGCCGGCTGCTCGTAGTAGCCGAGCACAAGCAGCCCTTTGATCGCCCTTGCTACCCTACGCTGAATGGCTTGAGAAGATGACCACCACTCGTGATAATAGCGCCGGGCGGTTTGAGGGGACATGTGCGAAAAAGTACGTCCAAAAGGAGGATTCAGAACTGCGGCTATCTGGAATGCGTTGATCCCCGCAACTATTACACTACGCGGCCCTGTTGGAAAGGAGCGTAAAGTCAGTTCGACATGCGCAAGGATTGGTTCTATTACGTCGAGAGTGGCGGCGTCGGGTTCGCAGACAACTGGTATCAACGCCCTGAGTATGCGCCTTGCTCTGGTCGAGAGGCAGAAATTGGTATGAGGCATAATATGATATCCCTGGCGAATACAGGTTAGACAAAGTTGGACAGGACAGGCCTCCAGACCCTGCTAGGCGCCCCTATTCGCACGATGTGTAATGACGTGAAGTATTGTAATTG
>JBDSDS010000205.1:0-3688 GCA_039920445.1 Chloroflexia bacterium | reverse complement strand
GTTCAGGGCGAGCGTATAGGAGGCGAGCATCAAGAGCAAAGCCAACAAAAGGCCTCCCGACCAGAGCGTGAGACGAGGCAAGCGGAAAGGTAGCATCGGCGCGATTATATCACAAGGTAGACCAGATTAATCCACCCTGCTGAGTTGCCAATGCGAATAGTGTAGAATAACATAAGGCCCACAACGTCTCGCGCCCATGACTATAGACACGAACTCACCTCTTTTTTATCTGCATCTGTTTATCGCACTCCTTGCGCTTACGCTGCCAGGGGCTGCGATATACCTCGGCATACTCGCCGTCTGGGGCAAGAACGAGCGCAAATCAGAGCTGGAACTGCTAATTGCCGCGCCCGCATTGAGCACAGCATTCTGGCCGCTCCTACTACTCTTTACGACGCTCCTCGGCTTCAGTTTTAGCCCTCTCGTCGTTTGGTCCATACTTGGATTAGCCGGAATCGCAACGGCGCTTTTTGCCTGGAGACTGTTTCGCCCACCCACGCGCGCTGACGAAGGCGAAGTAGGCACGATGAGGATGCGGTCGCCTGGCGCTTTGCCCATCGCCGTAACCCTGCTGGCCCTGACGGTGCTGTCGCTGGCATACCGGCTGAGCGACATACAAGGGCTTACTGTGCCGATGTTCGGCGACTCCCTGCACCACACTTTGATTACCCAGATCATTATTGAAGGCGGCAGGGTACCGTCCGGTTATGCGCCTTACGTGCCGGTCGATACATTCACCTATCATTTTGGTTTCCACACATTGGCCGCAGTTATCGCTTGGCTTACCGGCGCGACCGCGCCTTATTCCGTTTTGCTCGTGGGCCAGTTGTTGAACACAGCCTGTGTGCCTCTCGCCTATCTACTCAACCGGACTTTATTCGGCACTAGATTGGCTGGGCTTGGCGCTGCCCTGGCGACCGGATTTATCTCCATAATGCCCTCTTATTATGTCAACTGGGGTCGTTATACGCAACTCGCAGGACAGGCGCTGCTTATCGGGGCGCTTGTTTTCCTGTCACGATTATTGTCGAGTAACTGGAAGAGAAGCGACCTTGCGCTGACGGCCTTTTGTGTAGCGGGCCTGGTGGTCGTGCATTATCGTGTGCTGATATTCTTTGGGCTGTTCGCTCTCGCTTTCGGCGCCCGGCAATTGATTGCCCAGAGGCACGACTTTGCTGAGGTGCTCAGGTCGTGGGGTCGTGGTTTTGCTGCTGTCTTTCTTGGGCTGCTTGTCGCACTTCTTTGGCTGCTCAATCTGGCCGAGAACTATTTCCGTGGACTGGTGGTAAGGCTCTCGACTGTTACACCGGAGTACTTGCAAGATTACAACAACATAGAATCGCTCGAAAAGTTTGTGGGCAGATTTCTTCCCGCACTATCCCTCGCCGGAGTTATTGCCGCACTATTCCAGATTGCTATCAAGTGGCGCTCACGGGAAAGCAGAAGTGATAGTGGTAGTGTGCGGAATCTGACAACGTTCAACCCGCAGATTGCCTGCCTTACAATGGCTTTGTGGGCTGCCCTGCTGGTGCTCAGTCTATGGGTCATTCCAGGCGCTATCGGCAGCTACACCGTGGCGATCAGTCTATACATACCGCTCGCCGCCCTCGCTGGATACGCTATAGCATCGGCGGCTGGACAGATAATCAAGCGATTTAAGCTCTCCCCGGCGGTCCTGGCTGCCGCCATATTTGTCGCGTCGGGCGCTTCGTCCACAATGTTCGGTACAGCCCATGTGATTGATCAGGGTAGTTTTGGCTATGTTCACCCGCCCGATCTGAAGGCGTTCAAGTGGGTACGGGCCAACACTCCCCCCAATTCTACCTTCTTGATCTCTTCACAGTTCAGTTATGTGGGGCGAGGAGTCACCGCCAGCGATGCCGGTATGTGGATCCCACTGCTGACCGGAAGAGGTGTTAGCCTCCCGGCCCTCAGTACATGGATGGAGCGCCCGGTGGAGGTAGGTTACTTCGAGAAAGCGAGACTGCTTGCCGCATATACACAGCCCCTCGATGATCCAACCCAGGTTGACGATTCGACACAACAGAGGCTGGTCGGCCTCGGCATCCTGGAAACCACCGAGCCGATTACATCAACACGCACACTGAAGGCAATGCAGCAAAAGGGCATAACTCATATCTACTCAGGCGCGCCCGAAGGCCACAGCACTCCCAGGCTGGACATCAACACTATACGAAAGGACACACAGCATTTCAGGCTCGTCTACGACCAGGAGGGAGTTCTCATATTCGAGGTGGGATACGGCCAGATCACAACACCCTAGATCGCTTGAGCGTTGCGCCGTATAGACCGAGCAAGTATACTTCACCTGTGCTCCACCCCCCAGACATCGCATCCAGCAGTAAAGATCATCTTATAACTTCCGACAACAACTCTACAAGCGAGCATAGCGACCTACCCCCTCTCAACACCGGACAGGCTCTTTTTTACAGCAGCGGCGGCATCGCGGGCGGACTGGTCTTCACGCTGATGAACAACGCCTTGCCACTCTTCCTTCTCTCTTATACGATGCCCCTCGGCCTTCCCGCCTTCCTCAGCCCAGGGCAACCTATCCCGGCGACCCTTGTCGCCCTGCTGACCAATGAGCGGTCGCTCTTCGGGGGGCTGATCCAGCCTTTTGTAGGCCGGTTGAGCGACCGCACACGCTCACGCATTGGGAAGAGAAGCCCTTACATACTGGGTGGGGGCCTGGGGACCGCGCTCGCTATTGCTCTTTTGGCGACTCAGCCTCCCTTCTGGCTGATGGTCGCTGCGGTTACGCTGGCAGGCATTTCGCTGTTCGTCGCGCTTGGGCCATACAACGCGTTGCTGGTCGACATTGCTCAACCGGCCCAGCGCGGCCGCATTGGAGGCATGGTGGCGCTTGCCGGGGTTATAGGCGCTACCATCTTCACGGTGCTGTCAATACGACTGTGGGAGACCTCACGGGGCCTGGTATTTTTCCTATCTGCCGTCATAGTAGCAATCTCACTCACGGTGGTTGCCTTTGGCGTATACGAAAGGTCCAGCCTGAGGTTGCCCGCGCAGAAACAAGGTCGAGAAAGAGGAGTGTGGAGGGAAGTGGTATCAAACTGTCCACTCGCACGATATGTGGTGGCAATGGCTGTCTACTGGCTGGGGGCGGGAGCAGCAGCGCCTTTTATCACACGCTTTGGCGTAGTGGAACTGGGGATCCCTCAGCGTGATTCGTTTACTCTCCTGCTTGTGATCGTGCTGTCAACAGCGGTTGGCGCAGTGGCCTTCGGGTTCCTGGCGGACCGCTTTGGCAAGAAACGGGTCTTGCAGCCCGCGCTCGTGCTGTTTGCGGTGGCGGCGTTTGCCGGGTCTCAAGTGCCGAACCTCGCCTGGGCGCTTCCCGTTATGGTGCTGGTAGGGCTGGGCAACGCTGCTCCAACCGCGCTCCACATCCCATTGCTCGCCGACTTTGTAGCGAAAGAACGAGCAGGCGCTCTCATGGGGTTCTCCAATATGATCTGGTCGGTTGCCCAGCCGGTCGGCTCTTTTCTGGCAGGCTCACTCGTAGACGTATCCGGCTCCTATCGTGGCGTATTCATCTTCGCAGGAGTCTGCATGGCAATATCCGCCCTCGTTATGACCAGGGTTCCAGACACCACCACCCGTACGTAAGTAAGTCTGCATGGTAACTACAAGGGAAGCGTACCAGCAG
>JBDSDS010000204.1:0-2921 GCA_039920445.1 Chloroflexia bacterium | reverse complement strand
TCTATAAGGCCCGCGACCTCCGCTTCTCGACCGTCACGCGCTACTGCGCCATCAAAGAGATGCCGGACACATCGCCCGACCCGCGCACAGGCCAGCTTCGCCTCGCAAACTTCGAGCGCGAAGCATCTATGCTGGCGACCCTATCCCACCCTGGCATCCCGAAGATATACGACTTCTTCTCACATAACGGCCGGGCCTATCTTGTGCTTGAGTTCGTCGAAGGGCGTGATCTTGAATCCCAGATTCAGGCAAGGGGCGCGGCGATGCTCGAAGAAGAGGTGGTAAAGTGGGGCACGCAAATCTGCGAGGTGCTGGAGTACCTCCACGGCCACCAACCCCAGCCTATTGTCTTTCGAGATATGAAACCGTCCAATATCATTGTGAACGGAGAAGGCAAAGTCACACTGATCGACTTCGGTATTGCCAAGCTCTTCCAATCGGACAAGCGAGGCACGATGATCGGCACCGAGGGCTACGCCCCTCCCGAGCAGTACAGGGGCCTGGCCGAGCAGCGAGGCGATGTCTACGCCCTGGGCGCTACTATGCACCACCTGCTCACAGGCTCAGACCCGCGCAATCAGACGCCGTTCACCTTCACCGAGCGGCCTGTACGTCAGTTCAACCCTCGTGTCTCCGAGTATACCGAGTCGGTGATCCTGCGCTGCGTAGAATATGACATCGAGCGGCGCTGGCCCACGGCCTCCTCACTCCGCCAGGCGCTCATGCAGACTAACATCTTCGACGCCAAGCTGCGGAAACGTAACTCCGGACCGCTTACTGACGAAGGCCCTTCACTGGTGGAACACCCTGTAGTGCCAAGTATGTCGGGCGTAGTGGATGAAGAAGTCGCGGGCGCCAAAACTTTGCTGGTTCCTCCGGGAACGCCCAGTGGCATGCCTAGTGGCATCCTAACCTCACCGACGCAAACCGGCCTGACTAATACAACTACTTTCCGTATGGGGGCCTCACAAGTCGGGTCCGAGGGCGCGCAAGTGCTATGGACCTTCACTGCCGATGACGAAATCCGCTCATCCCCATTGTGCCACCGCGATATACTTTTATTTGGAGCCTATGACACCAACCTCTACGCCCTCAACGCAAAGAGTGGTGACTTTCTTTGGAAGTCACCTACCAAGGCGGGGATTTGTTCCTCCCCCGCGCTGTCCGAAGACCTTGCGCTGATCGGCTCTGAGGACAACTATATATATGCGTTTGATGCGCGCCGCGGCGCTATAGTATGGAACTACAGGACCGGCGCCGCTGTCCGCTCTTCCCCCAAAGTCCATAAGGACCTGGGTGTGATCGGATCGGATGACCAGTACATATATTGCTTCCAGGTTGAGACGGGGCAGATAAATTGGAAGTACCGCACCTGGAACTTCGTACGCTCTTCCGCAGCCTTTGCGCGTGGTCTCACCTTCATAGGGTCGACCGACGGCAACCTTTACGCTCTCGATATGCTCAGCGGCACACTCAAGTGGAAGCTGCATACCCTCGGGGCTATCATCAGCACGCCTCTTGTAGTGGGCAACACGGTAATTACCGGCTCGATGGACAACTATATATACGCTGTGGACGTGGAGACAGGCTTTACCTCATGGCGCTATGAGTGCCAGCGCTCCGTCTCTTCCTCGCCCGCAGTGCTGGGAGAACGCGTTATGGTCGGCTCATCAGACGGTTACCTTTATGCGCTCGACGCCCACTCCGGCCGCTTGCTCTGGCGTTACGATGCAGGCAGCCCGATAACGTCATCGCCTCGCGTATCGCCCGTGAATGATACCGTCTACTTCGGTACGACAGGTAACCATATCTGCGCCTTAGATGCTATATCAGGCGACATAAGGTGGCGCTATAAGGCCCGTGGTCCGATTGTATCTTCGCCTACGGTAGAGGACGGCATAGTGTATGTCGGCTCGCTCGACCGCAAGTTATACGCGCTGGCAAGCTGACACGAATTATGAATTATGAATTATGAATGAGTTACAGTAATTCATAATTCAAAAGGGGAAGGGGAAGAATGGCTAAAACGATAATTATTCATGTGGTAGGAGAAGACCCGATACTGGCGGAGGTAGAGGAAATGCCAAAACCGAGCGACCAGTTCCTGGAGTTCACCAATCCACGTAAGCGTGACGGCAAATCGGTCACATATGTGACGACGGGAGCCAAGTCGTTCCTCTTCCCCTGGCATCGCCTCTCGTTCATCGAAGTGATGACAGCCGAAACAGAGCGTGAAGAAACAATAGAGTTCTTCCGCGAAGAACGATAGCTATCCCTTCGGGAATTAGGGTTCAAGGTTTGAAAGCATAGAACCTTGAACCTTGAACTTTGAACTTCCAATTGAACAAAGGTCGTATCTCGGTTATCATAGGCCGGATGCGTATCCTCCTCCTGATGCTGTTGCCGATTGGCGATACCCTCTTTGCCACCCCTGCCATACACGCTCTTCGCACACGTTATCCCCGCGCACGTATCGTCGCGGTCGCTTACCCCACCAACTCAGGTATCCTACGCGCCAACCCTGATATAGACGAGATTGTTCTCTGGCCGACGCGCCAAACATGGGGCGGAATCCGAGCGGCGCTTGGTATTTTCGCTCGGCTGCGGCATGAACACTTCCAATTAGCCGTAGAGTTCTCCAACTACTCCTGGTGGATCACGAGGCTTGCCGGAATAAGCAGGCGTACCGAGATGGACCTGCCACGCTTCTGGTGGATACTCCCAGGCGCGGGCAAGAAATGGCGCAAGAAGCACGCGGTGGAGCACTATGCAGATGTAGTACGCAAACTAGGCATCCCCGTAACAGACATGCGTCTGCGAATCCACACTACACCTGAAGAAGAAGAGAAGGCCGAGGAGTGGCTCCGCAAACATGGCGTGGCACATGGCGAGCCTGTGATTGGCCTGCACCCCGGCGGCGA
>JBDSDS010000203.1:0-5817 GCA_039920445.1 Chloroflexia bacterium | reverse complement strand
TCTAAATTCGGCATCTGGCGCAACAAGCCTCTAAGAACGCCTAACAAAACCTTCAACGACATTCTCTATAGGGGCAGGCCCCCGTGCCTGCCCAGGCTGAATGCATACCCAAAAGGGCATGCCCCCGTGCCTGCCCCTACAGGTTTTGTTAGGCGTTCTAAGTGCCTGCCTGCAAAGCCCGATCATCTTTGTGAGAACAGGAATATGTCGGCTGAAAGGTGATCGTAATCAGGATGAGAAATGAGCGCATAAATGCGCTCCTTATCCGCTGTGCTACGTTATCTTGACTTCATCCGGGAAGTTATACGATCTCTACAGCGTAAAGTGGGCGAGACTGGTCTCGAACCAGTGACCTCAGTCTTATCAGGTCTAAGGCATTATACGCTGTGCTATACGCACGTGTCAACCAAGCTCTTTGTGCAAGTTATGCGCTCTACAGCTACCACCCGACCACCTATTCCCGACCGCCGACTGTTGCCCTGGCCTCTTTCAGGTACATCTCCCGGTAGCTCTCGTTCTTGAATAGAGCCGCGATTTCCTCAATCGTAGAGCGCGCCTGGTCTAACTTCGCCTTGGCTTCTTCATCGCGGCCCAGACCGGCGAGGACGTTCGCTGCGCCCTCGCGCGCTCGGAGGATCTGCGGGCGCATCCCCATCTCAGCGGCGAGAGTTTCAGCCCGTTCAAAGTGCTGTAGCGCGACAGGCAGATTGCCGCAAGCCGTGCTAACCTTACCACCTGCAAGCTCGATCATTGGGTAGAAGCACTTCAGCCCATGTTCGTGGGCATAATTGTGCGCCTCGCTCTGCAGCTTGGCCGCCTCCTCTACTTGCCCCCGAGCGAGCGCAACGAGTGCAACGCCCACCATGGAGCGCGGACGCTGCAGATACATTTGGAAAGAAGGCATAGTCAGCCCGTTCTGAAAGTACTGCGCGGCGCGTTCGGTCTCTCCAAGAGCGATGGCGCACAACCCCAGGTCCGGCCATACCGAGCCACCCGCAACCGCGCCGTAAGGTGTCTCCATTATCCCCGCCGCCTCGGCCTGGTACTCCAGAGATTTGCTGGCTAGTTCATGACTCACGTCCAGGGAGGCCACGCTAAGAGGCCCAAGCTGCAGCGCCGTGAGAAAAGGCACGAAGGAGGCTACGGGCCGTGCTGAAGCAAGGCCCCGTCCATACCATTCGAGCGCTTGCTCATAGTCACCTTGCCAGTGGGCAGCAGTGCCTACAATATAGGCGGCTATGCAAGGCGGGAACAGCACCCCAATCTTCATGGCAAGCTCATAACCCTCTGTGGCAACACGTCTCGCCTCATTGAGGTCGCCCTGGTGTACCAGCAGGTGGATAGACATTGAACCGCCCTTGATCTCCGCCTGCCGCTCCATATCGCCTACTTCCTCTGCATAGCGTAGCCCTTCTTGCGCTGTCTTCCACCCCTCGTCAAACTCCGTCATATACATGAGGGTGTTGGCTTTATGAGACAGGCCGAACGCTACCGTGCGTTCTTGTTCGAGCTTGCGGCCCATGCGGACGGCCTCACTCAAATATCTCTCGGCGTTGCTGAAGTCGGCTACGGCTGTGCAGATATAACAACGCACCGTGAACATCTCCGCCAGCCCTGCCTCGTCATCGTGCTCCGTCGCGGCGCGCTCGGCATCCGTCAACTGCTGGTCTGCCTGCTGAAACTCTCCCAACATGAAGGCGGTCACGTAGGACATTTTGTTCAGTGCGGAAACCTTCATGGGAACGTCACCATGCTCCTCGGCGTACGTTTTCATGTCACCGTAGGTCTGTAGCGCACCCGGTATGTCCATAGCAAACTCAAGGGTCTTCCCAAGACCTTCGTACGCCCTGCGAGCCAACCCCACGTCAACTACCCGCTGCGCTATGTCCAGCGCCTTACGATAGTAGCCGATAGCCTCTTCTCGAGATGCGGCCCGCGCGGCGCGGTCTCCCGCCTCCACCAGATATGGCAGGGCACGCGCCTCCTCTCGCGCTTCCAGCAGGTGGCGGGCGATGTCGTGCACATGTTCAGGCTCCACCCGCTCCAGGCACTCCCCCACCCGGAGGTGTAATTCCCGCCGCTTACTGAGGAGCACCGAAGCGTAGGCCGTTTCCTGGGTGAGCACATGCTGAAAAAGATATAGGCGGCGCGGTATGCGGCTCCGCTCGCGCACCAGTTCACGCCTCTGTAAGCTTGACAGGGACGCGTCCACGACCTGTGGTGCTTCGTACACCTGGCTCAGGACATCGAAGTCGAACTCGCGCCCGATCACGGATGCAGTCTGAGCAACATGCTTGGCCTCCTCGTCAAGACGATCAAGGCGAGCCGTTATCACACCGGCCAGCGTATCAGGCACTGCAATAGTCTCTATTTCGCGTGTGGCGCGCCAGTGGTTGTCTTCACGCACGACCAGACGCGCGTCGAGAAGAGAGCGTATCACCTCTTCCACAAAGAAGGGGTTGCCCTCTGCCTTGCGTAGGATCAACGCCCGCACCTTCTCTGGAAGGTCCTCTATCTCTAGAAGATTAGCCACAAGCTCCCGCGAACCGGCCTCACCCAAAGGCTTCAGGGCCACACGCGTATAGCGGTGCACGTAGTCACGAGAGCCTATCTCATGGAACCGCCACGATGGCTCCTGTGCTTGCGGGCGGAAGAGAGCTAGCATCATCAGCATTACTCGGTCTGTGATAGGGAGTAGCTGCTCTATTAGCTCAAGGGAAGTATGATCCACCCAGTGCAAATCCTCAAACATCAACACTACCGGTTCGCGGTTCGCAATCGCTTCTATAAACCCGATCACTGAGTGAAATATGCGCCCGCGCAAAAATGGCGGCTCAAGATACGTGACGCGCTCGGCGTAGTCACTCGGCAGCGTGATGTCCAACAGGGTGGCGATGAAGGGTGCTACTTCAAGCTCCTGACCCGGCATCGCCGCAGCCACACCGGCATGCACCTTGTCGTATCGCTCGGCGTCTGTGTCGTCACCACGCAATGCAAACATGTCGCCGAAGAGATATATGAAGGGCGCGTAAGGAGTGCTAGTTTCATAAGACATTGAGCGACCCTCATGCCATCGCAGGGCAGTCGGTGCGGCCCACTTACGCAATTCCGACACCAAGCGGGACTTGCCGAGGCCCGCCTCTCCCGTAACAGAAATGATCTGCCCACGCCCCACCATTAAATCTTCGAGGCATGAACGTAGCGTACCCAATTCACGATCACGTCCCACCAGTGGCGAAGATAGCCCTTCTATCCCGCGCGTCGGTCGCGCGCCCTCACGAACGCTCAGCACCTGGTATGCCTCCACGGCTTCGGCCTTACCTTTGACCTCGATGCCCCCGAGCGAGCGAAACTCGAAGAGATTCGACACCGACTTATACGTGTTGGCCGAAATTTGCACGGTGCCAGGCTCTGCTGTCTGCTCCATGCGCGAGGCCAGGTTCACCGCATCGCCCATAGCAGTGTACTCCACCCGCAAGTCTGAGCCGACCTCGCCCACGACAACAAGGCCGGTATTGATGCCCACGCGCACGTCCAGGTCTAAACCGCGCTCCTTTTTTATCTTCTCGATCTGAGGGCGTATACCCTGAACGATGCCGAGCGCGGCCAGCACTGCGCGCTGCGGGTCGTCTTCGTGTGCTATGGGCGCGCCAAAGAAGGCCAGGATAGCGTCACCCATTAGACGAGCCAGTGTCCCCTCGTAGCGGTAGACTGGTTCAATGAGGTACTGGAAGACACCATTCATAATCTCGGCCCACTCTTCTGGGTCGAGTTGCTCCGCCATCGCAGTGGAGCCTTTCACGTCGCAGAAGAGTATTGTAACAATGCGCCTCTCTCCAGCCATGCTCCGTTTGGCACGGGCCGCTTGGAGCTTATTTAGAAGCTCTTTGGGGATGTACTGCTGGAGACGCTGATCCTCCGATTGTGATACCTGCCCATCAACCTTCGAGGCCCTTGCAACCTCTTGAGGAATTTGCGAACTCGCATCCCGTAAGACTTGGTATGGAGCAAGAGAGTTGGACACTGACTGTCCACAGTTGAAGCAAAATTTGGCACCAGGCGCGAGCGATGTACCACAATTGTGGCACGCCACCGAGAGGGCGTTGCCGCAGTTGAAGCAGAATCTAGCACCTTCCGGGTTTTCTGTTTGGCAAGCAGAACATCTCATTATTTGTACCTCCGCCTCTCGGCGTAGCATCAGGAAAGAACATAACGATCTTCTATGCTTTGCACGAAAGAGACAGTAATTTCCCGGCCAAGGGCTGACCATGGGCTGCTCAGTTTTCACGCGCAAGTCACGGGCATCAAGAAGGCCCGGATGCATATTCTATTCCAATGCTGGAACATTGTCCAGTAAGGCGCAGAAAGGAGTCATGCAGACAGAGGGCTTACAAGTGCCCCATCCTCGGAGAGTAATGTGATAACTAAGGCTCGCAATCAGGATGACAAAAGAGCGCATTTATGCGCTCTTTATTCGCTGTGCTAAGTTATCTTGACTTCCTCCGGGAAGTTATGCGCTCTCTATACGCGTAAAGTAGACTATGGTGGGCGAGACTGGTCTCGAACCAGTGACCTCAGTCTTATCAGGGTGGCCAGGCTTGGCTCAGCAACCCATCGCTGTCGAAAGCTACATACTATTGTTAGGGTACAATTCAGGCGTCAATGAGGCTGAAAATAGCGGTGTTGCCCTGTTGATTGGTCTGCTAGTTTGATACACCAGAAGGGATACTCTTCTATGTCAAACCAGTCCTGGAAGTGTAGAGTACCAATGGATGCTTGTCAAACTTGTCTGCGGTTTGGAGGCATAAGCGGAGAAGCGACTTGTTGACAAGCCGATTGTGTCGGTTGGGTGACTTCGGATACTTCTACCCTTCTCATGCTATAATTAGCCCACTTGTCCTTTGAAAGGATACGGCTTTATAGTAGGGAGGGCTTTCGCCATGCCTGTGATGCCGACCGGCACAGTCAGCTTTCCTTTCACCGACATAGAAGGCTCTACCAAACGTTGGGAAGCTCACCCTCAGCAGATGCAGGCTGCCCTCCAACGGCATGATGCTATCTTGCGCTCTTCCATAGAAGAGCACAGTGGCTATGTCTTCAAGACGATGGGAGATGCCTTCTGCGCAGCCTTCTCCGCACCGCATCACGCCCTGATAGCTGCCATAGCTTCGCAGTATGCCCTGAACCAAGAGCAGTGGCCTGAGGAGATAGGCGTAGTCAAGGTGCGCATGGCCTTGCACACAGGAGCGGTTGAGGAGCAGGGGGGTGACTACTTCGGACAGCCTCTGAACAGGGTAGCTCGCTTGCTTTCGGCAGGACATGGAGGTCAGGTGCTCCTGTCTGAGGTCACTCATGGTCTAGTGAGGGATACGCTACCCCCTCAGACCAGCACCGCCGACCTGGGCGAACACCGCCTCAAGGACCTTATACGCCCTGAGCATATCTTCCAGTTAGGTATTGATGGTCTACTAACAGAATTCTCGCCCCTCAAGACACTGGATAACCGCCCTAACAACCTGCCTTTGCAACCCACCCCCTTCATCGGTAGGGAGAAGGAGTTGGCTGAACTGTCGGCTCTGCTGTACAACCCTGATGTGCACCTGGTGACCTTCACAGGTTCAGGCGGCACCGGTAAGACCCGCCTGTCACTGCAGGTGGGGGCAGACCTGCTCGACGACTTTGATGCTGGTGTGTGGCTCGTGGAGTTGGCTGCTCTTGTTGAGCCAAAGCTGGTAATCCCCACGATAGCCTCTGTGCTGGGTGTAAAAGAAGCAGGTGATACTCCTATCGTTGACACGTTGAAGGAGCACCTCAAGG
>JBDSDS010000202.1:0-12398 GCA_039920445.1 Chloroflexia bacterium | reverse complement strand
TCAACCTGCCGTGGCACACCCTGGCCCACGCAAAGCTGCAAAAACTCTTCTGTGCTACCGCGCGCTATGCCGTAGTCGAGTAGATCTCCAATGCCTCCCTCTTTGAAGTGGGATGTGCCGGTGCGGATCCAATCAGGATATACCTGTGACGCGTCGGGCGTTTCACCCCTCCAGCTCTCGGGAAGGAAAGCCTTTCGGTCGCGCCTCAACAAATACCCTAGCAGCTCTCGCTCGTCGGCTGTCGGATGCTCCGTCTCCCGGAAGTAGTGGGGCCACTCGTCCCCACTTGGGTTGATCGGTGGGGCGTGCACGCCCACGATCACCAGTCCAGCAGGATCAGCGCTCCCCAGGGCTGCTTTGACCATCTCAAGCTCTTGCTCCTCGAACCCCATGCAGTTTGGGTGCTGCGCCATCCAGTTGCGCGAATCTTCATCGAAGCTGTTGAGGGCAAACCGCAGGTAGTCGCGGAAACTGCCCTGCACGATGCCCAACTCCCACCGGCTGTCTACCATGACTATACGGTGAGGTCCCAACTCTATCGTGTAGGAGAGTTCGTCGTTGATTCTCTGGTGGTAGTAGCGCAGGCTCTCCGGGTCCACTCGCACCATTTCAAAGGCAGTGCTTTCATCAAGCAAAGGGTTCGGGAGTCCGCCTTGTATAGCTCTGGCCTCATCTTCAGTCAGATTATGCGATGAATAGCCATTGATATTTCTGCTCTTAGCAGGCGCGTAAATCCAATCGGGCCACCAATCCAGGAGACCCTCATCCCCCAGGTCGAGGTCGGTGAGAAGGTCGTAGCCGTTGGGCCTATAATCGTGATTGCCAAGTATAGTGAAGATCGGCACACGCAACTCTTCGCTCGCACCACCATCCGGTGACACCGCTTGTCCCCGGACCAATTGCTCAAAATAGGCGAAATTGCCCCCGCCGTTCCGATTATCATCGCGCTCATAAATATAGTCAGTCACATCGCCCGTGACCAGTATCAAGTCCAACTGACCTGCATCGTGGAGCTTGTTAGCGTAGCTGATGAGCTGCCGGAAGCCGTCACTAAAGTTGTTGAGCTTCCCCGCACCTTCTATCATGTCGACCTCGCGCAGTTTACGACGAAAGTCTTCCGTTCGGCGGCTCAGGTGCAGATCAGTGGCATGCGCGAAGCCGAAATTGTCCCACGAGCTCTTGGTATATATGGCGTGCGGCGCTATCTCGTATGTGCCCCTTTCGGGCAGATCGAGGACGATGTTATACAAGGCCCTGTCAACCAGTGAGCCGGGAGTTGCCACGAGCGACACGCCCAATACATCGCCATCAGTCCCCTCAGACCGGGCTTCCATATTTGGAATCAATTTGACCAGTTCCTCTGCGCTCGGTTCGTTCATCCCCGTTGCCGCCACACGCTGCAACGCGAAACCGCTCAAAACCTGCTCGAACAAGTCTGGCTGTAACTGCTCTATGGTGCGTGCAAGTTCGCCGGTGAGATGCCACTTGAGCAGACCCTTCAGTTGCATGTCTTCGCCATCCTGAGGAGAGATAATCGTCGGCCTTGCAAGCAGGGGTGGATAGAAACGGCAGTTGATGATCGTGCCGTTACTAGCCGATCCCTTCCACATGCAGCCGCGCTGGAAATAAACAGCCTGACCCCCAGCTATCGTGATAGGATCGGTGATCGGGTAGCCCCACTCCCCAAGCTCTCCTCCCGATTTCCGCCACTCGGTGTAGAAGTCGCTGTGCAGGCAGACGCCGGCGCCGCTTATCCAGTAGATAGCGCCCCCTTCAAAGTAACCGACCGAGTAGAGACCATCTTCCGTCCGGGCCTCGTCACTGGTAGGGAAGCCCAACTCCCGTACTCCGGTCCTGGAATTGTTGCCGGAACCGCCGTACTCTATATATTTCTGCAATATTGGACCGTGTACCTCAAAGACGCCATTCTGTTCGTGCCAGTAAATACGGCCATTGGTATACGATTGGAAGCGGCCATCGAAGCCTGGGTCCTGCTCTAACCCGACTTTGTCACCCAAGAACAGCCCTTTGTCATAGAGTTGCTGCCATTTTTCTTCCAGGGCTTTGGTTGTCATGGACAAACCTCCTTGTTCCTCTAGCGCACAGGATGGATTTCATTACAGGATGATAGCTTCTTAGCCTTATCAGCGTCAATGGTGGAAACCGCCATCAGCACCGGAGACTGAGAACTATTAATGGGCAGGTAAAACGGAATACTGCCCATCAAACCGTGATGTCACGTCTGCCTTAGACGACCGGGAAGTGGCATACGGCCCTCCTAGTCAATTAGGCTTGTCTAGCTCTTGAAGCATGAGCGGAAAAACATCCTTGGCGGCGTGTTGGCCCATAAAAATGTCCAGGTGGCTGTAAGTCGGCAGTATGTGCAGAGAGTGATAGTCATTGCGTAGCCTGTTAAAATAGCTAAAGGTCTTGACCTGGCTCTCAGACAGGAAGCAGCAATTCTTCTTCCCCGCGAAGAAGGAGAACCGAGCGTCTGTCTTGGGTGGCTCAGCAGCGAAATCTCGAGGTAGCTGCTTGCCTCCATTTACAGAGACAAGGTTTCCTTTGCGGACACACTTTGCTATGTGCTCAAAAAAGCTTAGGGGAACGAATGCAAACTCGCCTTTCAGCCATTCGTGTGTCGCACGGTTCAGGTTCTCATGCCTCCACAGCGCAGGGAACCCTGCTCCATATGTGAAACTCACTTGCTTGCACACGGGATTATCACACTCGTGATGTGTAAGGCCCACAAGGAATGAGAGGACCTTTGCAGGCAAGGTGGGAGCGTGCAGGCCCCATTGTGGATTCAGGTTGCTCGTAAAGCGGCGGAGGACCGGAAGGACGAAATTAGCCTTGAAAACCGACAGGCGGGGGACGATCGTGTGGAGCGAGACCGCGTTGCTGACGATGGTGTTCACTTCGGGCACCAGCCCTGCTATTGCCGACATCATGAAGCTTGTCGAGCCCTGGCAGTGTAGTATCACCTTTATGCCATCTGCGCCTGTCTCCCTGACGACCGTCTTCACCGCTTCCGGGTGATCGTACAGCGCTGCCTGATCGAGGTTCCAGTCGTTAGGCGAGAGGTCGATGCTGGCGCGCCAGTTTTCCAGCCACGCATCATAACCATGCGCTATAAGGTAGTCCACGATAGAGGTTTGGACCGGAGCGCGAAAGATGTTCGCCCTCACCCCTGCTCCATGTACGAGCAGCACAGGCCCTTTGGTGGGCGGCTTGGAGGGGCCTCCCCGCACGTTGATGAGATTGCACTTGAAGCCGTCGCCCGCTGTGAATGGAACTATGGTCTCCTGGTACTTTCTCTCTCGCTGCGCCATTTACTTTGCCTTCCGACTGCTACGGGCCAGCCTCGCGTAGGTGCTGAACACCACACCTGCGAAGAAGCTACCGAACCGAGTGTTGGCCTCCAGCGACTGGGCGAAGTTCTCGGCGTTGTTCACCTTCATGGTGGTCATCTGGCGCAGGAAATCGGTCGGCCTTATCTTCAATATGCCTTTGCCTAGCACCGGGCCGGCGCTATCTCTGCTGTCATGCACCGTGATATACAGAGTGGTGGTGTCCGACCATGTATCAAGGCCAGGGTCGTCGCGCACCACCTTGAAGCCGTCAAAGTAATAACTATTCCCCTCCTCCGAAGTCATAGTCATGCGGTAGCGCATCTTACGTGTATCAGCCGCCTCCACATCTAACACGAACAGGTTGAATTCGCCACCCGTGACGGTCAGGGGCCGTGCAGAGAGCGCCGGCGCGACCACCGTGCCTACTATGTTGGCGCTGTGGTTCGTGTCGTTAAGCGTCTTTTCCAGGTCGTCGGATATGATCGTGAGGGTAAATTCAAACTTGGAGTCATCACGCTTACCCTGCGCCCACCCCTGTTGGTAATCATCGGTTACGCTAGTGGAGAAGTAGCCTTTCATACTCTCGGTGAACTGTATTCCGAGAGGCGCTTTGGTGTACATCCCATGTGGTGCGGAAGGCAGCGTATAGTCTATCTCCCAGTGGCGGTCCCGTGCCAGGAGGGCGCAAGTTCGCTCAGCCAGCGCGCTTATCGTAAGGAGCGGATTCACGCCGAGTGAGCGTGGCACAACCGCTCCATCGCACACGTATAACCCCGTGTGTACTCCGTCCCCGGTCTCGCCGGAGAAGACCTGCCCCTTGTGGTTGACCACGCCCCGCTCGGCGCTTTCTGCCATCGCACAGCCGCCGAGCGGGTGGACTGTCACGAGATCGTGCTTGGCCCACTCCGTCCATAACGGGTTTTTCAGATAGGTACCCCCGAGAGCGCGGGTGGCCTCCTCAAGACGCTCATTCACCTGGGTGAAGATCGGCTGCTTGCCTACGCCAGGCCAATCAATACGAAGGCGGTCATCCTCCAGGTACATCCGGCCTGCCGAGTCGTCATGGGTCATCACCAGGTAGGTCTGAGTGTTGTGTACCGCGCCGTGGTATGGCCCACGCACCAGACTGTGTACCTCCCGGCCACGTTCCCGCCTGGAGTCGTCCGCACCAGCGTCAGTATCCTCGCCCAGCAAGCCCGAGGCTGTGGCGAAGGCAGGCGCGAGCAGGCGGCCCAGAGGGCTTGGTATCGTCCCCTCCTCTATCACCATGCCACTGTCAAGTTCTTCCCTCTCCCGTATGTCAATGATGCCTGTGATGCAGGGGCCGACCGGCTCCTCCACCTCTTCAAGATTCATCCCTACGCCGACCCCGTTGATCGGTTGGTCGCAATTGTACCCGAAGGCCAGCACGTCGCCATTGCCTGTAAAGTTATGTCCCAGCTTCGTTGAAAGCGACAAGCCCTCCTCGCATGAGCGCAGCAGTATTTCTGTCGAGCCGAGCGTGCCCGCGGCCAGGACAACCACTTCGGCAGTCATGAACATGGTGGGCGAATCGAATCGCTCGCGCCCCGCGCCAAGAGCCTCGTAATGCACGCGCCAGAGGTCGCCGTCGTGCTCCAAGTGGCGTACGCTGACCTCGGTGTATATCTCCGCGCCGTGGTTCCATGCGTCTGGCAGGTAGTTCATAAGGGTAGTGTTCTTGGCCGCGAAGTTGCAGCCGGAACAGCAATCGCCGCACAGCTTACACGCCTGCTGCGGCACGCCCACGTGGTTCACGCCATCCTCAAAGGTGACGTTGATGGGAGGGCGGTAGAACTTCTCGCCCAGGTGGGAGGCCGACTGCTCCAGAGCCAAGAGCTTGGGCAGCTCCGGGAAATTATCGGGATACGGCGTCGGTTTAAGCATCTCCTCGGCGCGTCGATAGCCCTCTTCGAGCAGCGTACCCAGGTCGTCGCGTACGGCCTGCGGCCAACGTGGATCATCGAACACGCGTGGCTCGGCACGCAAGGCGACGTTGGCGTTCACCAGCGAAGTGCCGCCCAGACCACAGCCCAGGAAAACGTTGATATCCTCGTTCACGCGCAGGTCGTATAGTCCTGTGCGAGGCCCTGTGTGGAAGGCTGGGAGGTCGGTCTGCATTTCGCGGATGGCCTCGAACTGCGTATCGGGATATTCACCCGGCTGGAACTCCTTACCCCGCTCCAGCAGGCACACCTGCTGCCCGGATCGAGCCATGCGCGATGCTGCGATGCCCCCACCGTAGCCGGAACCGATCACCACCACCGTGTAATGAGGCTTGATATTTTCTATAGACGACGATAAGCGAGCCACGATATAGAGGTCCTCCCTAAGTGCTTGGGCAATAAGCGGTTGATGCGGCAGTAGAGGGCAACATGGGTGTTGCGGGCGCTGTCAGGAATATGTATTGTTGGGAACTAAATCCGTGCTTATTAGGCCCTGGGATAACTTACGGTCATATGGCAAATGTCGCATCTCTATTAGAGATGCAATTGGCACTATACTTGTATAACTATCGAGTTCTTCCGGCGCTATATCCTTTGAACTGGTCGGTAGATTCGATATTCTCTGCGCGGCCAATAGGGGAGCAGACGATATTATACCATACCTGGCGACATGCTCAACACTCTGACACTCTCTATAGTTGTCAGAAGGCACCTCTTGCTCCCTTAGCCATTGCTTTCCCTCTATGCTAGCCACTCCCTTCAGGGCGAGAATCTTTGAAACGGATCTCGGTCCGAGGTTTGTCGCCCTGGGACAAGTCAGCACGGCAGACCAGTGCTGCGCAGAGGATTGACCTGCCCCCTGGTATCTGCTAGACTATACTCCATTAGGTCGTTAGAGGCTGTCGGAATTGCGTGTTGCCATAGCTTCCTGGCTTCGCCAATTCATGTAGTTTACCCTCGAACGTAGTGAAGGGCTCATCTGACGAGCATGATGGTGCTCCAGACCCGTATATCCTTTTGATATGCACCCTGTTGTGCCGGGCACTTTATATCGCGTGATGGCGACGCAAGGAGGTTAATTATGACAAGCCCGCAGCGCAGCCGGATCAATGATGGTTTAGCTAACAAAATCGAAGGCCATGTCCTTACACACTATAAACCGGCATGGAATTTCATTCAGCAAATACCCTCCCTGAAGAAGTTGGCTAACAAGACTCTGATCAATAGCCTCATCTACAAGATTCCCACGCGTCCTTACCCCCTCAGTACCATCGCAGACTACACCTCCTGGGAGTCCCTGGCGGATCGGACTTTCACGGGGCGACACCTGCCTCCTACCACGCGGCAACCGGCCACGCTGCCGAGCGTTGATGACGTGGTGACGTTGTTCGAGAGGGCACCCGGCAAGCCGATACTTTCATCCAAATCGACCATGCTCTTCGCTTACTTTGCACAGTGGTTCACCGATGGCTTTCTCCGCACAGATCGCGTCAATCCTCTCAAGAACACCTCCAACCATGAAATCGACCTCTGCCAGTTGTATGGCCTGAACCGAGCTGCCACCCACCTGCTACGCAGTTACCAGAGTGGTAAGCTGAAAAGTCAGATCATCAACAGCGAGGAGTACCCCTGCTACTATTTCGGTAACCATGGCACGGTGAAGCCTGAGTTTGATGGGCATCCGATCATCTTTCAGCCAGAGATTAATTCCGCGCGAAAAGCAACACTATTTGCCATGGGCATCGAGCGGGCAAATATCCAGATTGGCTATGTCATGATGAATACATTGTTCTTACGTGAACATAATCGCATCTGTGATATATTAGCCCGCGCATATCCCGATTGGGATGATGAGCGCCTTTTCCAGACGGCACGCAACACCCTGATCGTGCTCCTCATCAAGATCGTTGTTGACGAGTACATCAACCATATTTCACCGTATCACTTCAAGTTTAAGTTTGATGCAGCCTCATTCTGGAAGGAACGATGGTACCGGCAGAATTGGATGTCAGTGGAATTCAGTCTGGTATATCGGTGGCATGGCTTAATTCCGGACCAAATCAGGCACGGAGGTCAGGACTTGCCAACGGAAGAGACCTTCTTCAACAACGACCTGGTTACCAGCAGGGGATTAGGCGCATCGTTCGAGGCCGCTTCTTTGCAACCGGCAGGGGAAATTGGCTTGTTCAACACGCCTCGGTTCTTGCTCGACACGGAGCGCGCAAGCATCGAACTGAGCAGGCATGCCCGCCTCGCAAGTTATAACGATTACCGCAAGCTGTGCGGCTATCCCAAAGTGACAGATTTCAATCAAATCACCGCCAACCTTACTACTCAGCGTGCGCTTGCTCAAGTGTACGGCCATGTTGATAACATTGACTTCTATGTAGGCTTGATGGCGGAAGAGGTGCGACCAAACTCTGCGCTCGCGCCGCTCATGGGCCGACTCGTAGGCATTGATGCCTTTTCTCAGGCGCTCACAAATCCTCTCCTGTCTGAACACGTGTTCAATGAACAGACCTTCTCACGCGCGGGGCTGAAGATTATCAAGCAGACGAGTAGCCTGTCCGATGTGCTGCATCGAAATATCCCATCACGAAGCAAGAGGTATCGCATGACGATGACTCAATCGAATACAGCTTAGCGGAGCAATACCTCTGGAGAAGTATCGATTCTGTTTTCTACGGTAGGAAGGAAAAAACGGATGGCTGAAAAAGAAGTCGGACTGGCTACAGAGAAACAAACTGGGCAACAAAGTGGCGATGCAACTGAGACGCCTTGCAACCTGGATAACATTGAGCAAGTAATTGAGGAGATGAGGCGCAGGTGGCTTCTGCTTCATCGCGCAGGCAATTGGCGTGCGGTGTTCGCCAAGACATATCTACTTACCACAGAAAAGCTTTTCGAGGCCACCAGGCAACCGGGCGTCTTCCTAAACCCGGACTGGATAGTGGCCATCGACTGCCACTTCGCGCAACGCTATTTTTCAGCGGAAGATTGCTGGGAAGGGGACGGAATATGCCCCTGGCCGTGGCGCATAGCCTTCCAAAGCGCCCGGCAAAAGCGAACGTTCGTCTTCCAGGACGTGCTTCTCGGCATGAGCGCTCATATCAACTATGACCTCCCGTATTCACTCGATGCCACCATCCCGCAGGATGCGACCCCCGAAGAGCTTACAACCTACCGCCGTGATAACGAGCAACTCAACCGAGTGCTTGTAGGTATCGTCAACATCATTCAAGAAGAGATAGCAGGTGATTACGATCCCACCCTGGATGTGGTCGATCTAATCATGGGGGAGGGGGACGAGGGAGGCGGCTCACGCATGATCCGCATATGGCGCGCTCGCTCATGGGCCCACTTTCTTTTGCTACGTCAGGCAAAGGACGACGTGGCGGCAAGAGCACAGGTGGACAAGCTAATCGAGCAGACCGCCTGTGAGTACGCGTTGATGCTGATGGAGATTCAGCGTGCTGTGCCGGGCTTGTACTGGCCGAACAGATTATATCGTGACAGTTTGGGCTGGCTGGTCAGACGTCGCCGAGTCTGAAGAAGAGCGCACGGATACCACTCAGTTAACGATGCTATTCAGAAGTAGCGTGTATTCTCCGGTCATGTAATGTCCGGTGGGAGGGTGACACCAGTGTTGGATCGAGGGGCAACAGATAAAGCAGGCACAGACTGGAAAGAAGTCTTCCTGGGCGGCAGCAAAGAGGCTGAAGACGAGACGATCAGGCGAGAGTTCACGCCCGAAATCAACCGGATACAGAGTGACATCCGGCGTATCACAGAGCAAAGCAAGATCAAGCGTGCCCAGCATAGCAATATGATCGCAGGCACAAAGGATGCCCACTTCGAGGTCTTGAGCGACATACCGGAGGACCTTCAGGTGGGCCTGTTCCAGCCGGGTAAGAAGTACACGGCACACGTCAGGCTCTCGAACGCCAGCAGTATCGAACAAGGCGATTCGGCGCGCGACCTTCGGGGCGCGGCTGTACACGTGATAGATGAGAACGGCAAGAACCACGATTTCTTGATGACCAACGCCCCCTTCTCGCACGCGCGTGACGCACGGCAGTTCATGATCATCTCCAGCGCAGTCGTGCGCCAGGGCCACCCCGCCGCGCTGTGGAAGCTGCGGGCATGGAGGACAGTGGCCGGGCTTGTGAGGATCGCAAAACGGCTAGGTCTGAAGGAGGCTATGCGCATTCTACGAACGATAAAGGCGCAGACATCACGCCCGGTTGCGAGCGTCGCCACCGAGCAGTACTGGAGTCGGGCGCCTTTCGCTTTCGGCGGGGTTGCGGTCAAGTTCATGCTCGATCCTCTCGCCGAAGCGGCTGAAGGGACTTCTCCAAACTTGCGCGCGGAGCTTGTATCACGCTTGAGAGCGGGCGACGTCAGGTTCGACTTCAAGGTGCAAAAGTACTTAGATGCCGCCAGAACGCCTATTGAGGACGCGACAGTAGAATGGAAAGAGGAAGATGCGCCCTTCATTACAATTGCCCGTCTGGTCATCCCCACGCAGGAGCTTGATGCAAGCAGCGAGGCAGACATCGATAACTACGCTTTCAACCCCTGGAATACCGGCTCTGACGCATACAGGCCATTGGGCAGCATGAATCGCGCCCGTAAAGTAGTCTACGCAGCAAGCGCAAAATTGAGGACCGGAAGTTAAGCTGTCAGTTTACTCGCGGCCAGGGAGCAAAGGCGTTCTTGACCCCACGGAGCGGGGCCGTCAACTCTGGATAGTGACGGAGTAAAATGCTGGTCATATCATTCTCATTGATCCAGTCCAAACCTGCCTGCGTATAGACCCTGGGGGTGTAATCGACCGTGAAGAAGCGGTCACTACTCAGCCTTCTGGAGGCCATGAGAACGAAGATGCGGAACGCCGTATCGCTAAAGCCGAATCCCTCCGGTGGTGTCTCTGCGTACATACCGGTCATCAAGTCCACCCGCTCGATGTCGTTATCGTAGACCTCTTTCAACTCCTGCGCCCACTGCTTGTTCGGCGTCAATTCATCAATCGAATTGAATGTTTTTAGATGCAAGAGCCTCCTGAACTGGTTGTACCGTGGGATTCCTCGCTCGCGGTCTCGCGTAATATCAACGGCTGCCAGGTCCACACGCTCACCGGTCTGCGTAACGATATCCTGCAGGAAGCGGGGGTAGTTGTGCAGCACCACGGCGCCGGGATTGGCAATACCGAATGAATAGAGAGTATCCAGGACCGATACCTTATCGTCGATCACAGTAGCGGCGTTTCTGTTCGCAACCTCAGGGAATGTCAGCTGTTTGAGCCGCTCACCTGTATAAAAGGAGACTATCTCTATGTCATCGGGGATTAGCGGGTGCAAACGGTAGACAGAAGCGAACTCCTCCGTAAGCGAGAAAGGCACACCGTGATGATCGGTTGGCGAACCAGGAATCCCGCTCAGTGCCTCGCTGTCACTAATTCGCCCCATGAGCCTGCTGACTCGCTCTGTCGCTAGTCCACACCAGTTAGCTCTCATGGCTATCTGCATAACAGGGTGCCCCAGTATGGCCGTGGTCCATTCGACCGTATGTATCTTAGCCATGAGAGCCGAGTTGATGAGCCGGGCGGTGTTGTAGAGGCGGTCATCGCTCCAGTCAAGATACTCCAGCTTGAGCCGGTCGCATATGGAGTTGTGCTCCTGTGCGAAGAGGGCGTGCAAAAGTCCCAGTCCAATCCACCAATTGTCGGTGAAGCCTGTTATGGAGAGGCCGGTTTCAGGATCAGTAGGGAGGCGCCCGTTCTCCACTCTCAGTTTTCCGTCTACCCCAGAGCGCACCTTCGCGCAGGTGTCGTCGTCACAGCCATAGATACCTGAGGCATCCCACCAGTGTGACACTGTATTCACATATGTAGGTGGCTTATCTGCTTCATCGGGTGTACGTGTTGGATCGGCGGCAGTACGCCGGATGCGCATCGGCTTCTCAAACCAGGGGTCATCGTCCTCAACATCAACGAGCAGTGGATCGTCGGGACGGTTAGCGCCGTGGTTGAACCAGTCGTGGGTCATAAACTGGATCCAGGCAGCCGCGAGCAAGTTGAGAGTGGTTGCCGGCTTGAAGGTATCGCGCGTCATAAGCTTGCGGCTCACCAGCCTGGGGCTTGGGCTGAGGAGGCGTTTGCCAGGCTCCGGGAAAGTATGCTCTATCGGCACATTTCGGCCAAAGCGAGCTCCCCCTCGACCTATATTTATATCACTCAGGTCGTTGTAGGTTCCTTCAGTAGTTCGCCAGTAGAGTTGGTGGACATCCGGCTTACTATTGCCGGAACCGATAGCCCGACTTGCAGGCGAGGTGTCATGAAGATTCTTCTCTCTCAGCACCTTGCGGAACGCCAACAAGTTAAACAGGCCAATAGGTGTTGGTAGCTTGTGCCACTCGACAAATCGATTGACGAATGAGTATGAACGGACCAGCAAACCTGAGGATGCCGGTTTGTGCGGCGCCTTGCCATGCCTTCTGGCCCTTGTTGAGGCCACCATGCGCCCTGCTGCCGCTATGCCAAGCAAAATTGCTGCGGAACGAACAAGTTTCATCAGACGCCTCCCTTTCTCCAATAGCAAAGTTAGCCACTCGATCCGGTCATGCAGATACGCAAGGCAACACAGGACCATGCGCTGCATCAAGCCACCCAATTCTGAACAGTTACCTCACTGTAACGGCTATTATGTCACAACCCCCTTTTCTTCTTCATAACCGATCACCACATCAAGACAAGCCCGCTTATTCCACGTCCTAATCTAAAGCGACACAAATTTACGGGCATTTCTTACCGCGATTCGTGCGGAGTTTAGACTGCGAATGGCCTTAATAAAGCTGTAATAAGATTGGATCGCGATTGAGGCGAGGGAGCTTGCCGAAGATCCAGAGGGGGAGGCGCTGGAACTGACCGCGATATATGAGGCTAAAGGCCTGCCTTCCGCCCAGGCGCGGCAGATGGCCGTCCATCTGATGGCTGACAGCAGCAGCGCGCTCGATACTCACGTGCGTGAAGAGTTGGGTATCGACCCCAAAGAGCTAGGTGGGTCGGCCTGGGTGGCGGCGG
>JBDSDS010000201.1:0-5194 GCA_039920445.1 Chloroflexia bacterium | reverse complement strand
GGCTGCTGTCCTACCGTTAGACGACCCGGGACCGAGCGCCCCTAACTGGAACACGGTCTAATTGTAACCTATAGGCGTGAATTAGTCAATCATTTAAAGCCTGCCGGGATGCGTTAACGGGGTGTGGAATGAGACTTGCATATAGAAAAGGCAGGGTGGAGTGAACACATAGCGTTTCTGTCTGCGTGTCGAACATATCGTAAGGCTAGACTTCGCTGGTGACACTGTAATTCGTCAGGAATAAGGAGGAAACTTAAATGGACGATAAGACACAGGTAAACATCAACCGCACCGACCGGAATAAGATCCCGCCGTGGGCGTGGGGTGCCATCGCTGCGGCTGCACTGGCCCTCATACTGGGGTACTTACTCTTCTTTAACCAACCGCAACCACAGACTGCAGTCACACCAACGGTTACGCCGACTAGCCTCGTGGTGGAGGTAACATCTACGCCCAATCTGCTAACGCCCTCGGCAACGCCGCTCACGGTGGAAGTGACCCCAACGGCAGGCTCACCGACCGCTGCCGGTCCTACAACAACTGCCGTGATCGTTGAGGTAACATCCACCCCTGGACCGCCGAGCGCGACACCTGTTGTCGTGGCGACTGTCACGGTTGCAGCTACTGCTGCGGTTCAGGCGACCGCCGCTACTACTGCGGGGGCATCACCGTCACCTTCAGGAGCATTACCGTCACCGCAGGCAACGCTTACGGCGGACGAACAGACCGTCATGGATGCGTTGAGGGGTGGAACGAACGGTGATAGAGTTACAACTGTCCGGTTTGACGGCACGGACCTTACCTTAGGCTTTCAGCTTGTGGAGGGCGCAACCGCCGCCACCGCGAGGGAGCAGGTTCGTGCGATACTGGTTGCTCTGAGTCAGAATACGCTAGCGTACACGAAACTGATGTTGCGTGGCGGCACCGCGATTGGCAGTCAGGAAAGCCCAGCCATTCAGCTTATATACGACCGTAGCAACGTAACAAACCTCGACTGGAGCACGCTGCCCGACGCGGATGTATACGGCAGGGCAGAAAGTAGAACCTTACAACCCCCGTTTGACACGCCCTAGAATTAAGCGTTCGACAACAAAAGGGCCTCCGCAATTGGAGGCCCTTTCCGGTTTATCCTCCCGAAATTACGCGGCATCGGGTGCGGGGGTCGAGGTTGAGCCGGATGGAATATCGCGGCGTGGGCGCAGCGCCAGCCAGAGAGCCAGCAGCAAGAGGGGGACGGCCCACCACATGAATACTGCCACCGTGATCGCCACTGTCGCTATGTTGGACAGCATCTCAAGTGATGCATTCCATGCCTCTGAGGCTATTCTGCCGGGGTTCCAACCTTCTTCGGTCAATTTTACCGGCTCTACGACGGCTACTTCGGGATAAAGTGTCACTGTGATGCTCGACATCTCGGCGCGCTTGCTCAGGTAGTTGGTACGGCCCACGATGCGCTCGATCTCGCTCTGGATTTGCCGTAATTCGCGGTCCAGAGTCAATATGTCTTCGATGCGTTCGGCCCGCCCCATGAGCGCTTGGATGCGGCCCTCGGTGGCTCGCAGGTTCTTAAGCTGTGACTGCAAGTCGGTGTATTCTTCCGTGACGTCGGAGCTTGACACGTTCTCGCCTATCGCTTTCAAGCCGACTTTCCTAAGTTCTGTCATGGCGTCATCGAACTGCGCGGCAGGCACCTGCAAGGTCAGGGTCGCAACTGTGTACTCGCCCTCTATATGGCTCTCTGAACTTGCGATGTAACCACCGTGTGTCCCGGCAAGGGCACGCACTCTATCGAGGCTTTCAGGCACGTCCTTGACTTTGAGTTGCAGGGTTGCGGTGCGAATAATCATGCGGTCCCAGTTCTGGGCAACCTGCGCGGCTCCACCAGTAGAGGGTGGGGAGCTGGTCGTTGTCTGGCCCCTGGCGTCGCCCCCGGCGGCTGGAGCTGCTTGTGGTTGTCCGGCCATCCCGTAGGCCAGGTTTGCGTCTGTTATCCCTTCCATCGCTGCGGCAGTTGTCGGCATCGCCATCACTTTGTCGCTGAGCCATGCACTACTGCCATTAGGGCGGGCAACGGCGCTAAACATCGTAAGCGCCATGCAAGCCAATACACTTAAGACAATTAGAATCGAAGCCTTTCTGCCAGGGCGTATACCTGTTCGTGGTGCGCTCGCACTTGTAAGCCTGTTGCGCCTTCTCGTCTGAATTGACTTAAGCCTGTCGAGATACCTGTTCACATTAGAGCGGTCCATTTCAGCCTCCTCTCAGTTAACATTGTTGTTTGAATTGATTGACATTGGTTGTATGTAGAGGACGCTGCTACCCCAGGAAAAGTTCCAATCAAAAAGCCGGAGGGTAAATCCCCCGGCTTTCTCAACGCTTTCATAGCCTTATGCTTTGCGCTATTGTGCTTCTCTGGCCGCACGCCATGACTCGATCATCTCGGCGTGTTCCTCGTCGTGGTCGGCTGTCACGCCGATACAGGCGGCAATCGAGAGGTCAGCCTGCTCGTCGCCCGGCGCGGGAGCAAAGAGCTTGGCATTATCTACATCTCTCAGCAGTTCAACGAGCTCTTCACGGGCGGCGATTAGTCCACTAACCGCCTCTGCGACACTTCCACCCTCGGTAGCGGTGTGATGCTCCTGATTGAACTCTTCGATGCCTTCTTCGTCAAGGTCGAGGAAGGGTGGGTGCTCCCCCGCGAGCATGGCGCGGAAAGCCTCGGTAGTAGCACGGTCCCAGGCGGTGATGTGGGCGAGAATATCGCGTACCGACCAGTCGCCTGCTACACCCGGAAGAACCATCTCTTCGTCTGCCAATCCCGCAAACGAGTCGAGGAGTTTTTCTCGTGCGTCGTTCAACTCACCGGCGAGCATTTGTCTTCGGGCTGTGGTAAGAAAATCCAAGCTACTCACCCACCTGGATGATTATGGCGTCGCCCTGAGCCGTCCCTGAACAGATTGCTGCCATGCCGATACCGCCTCCGCGCCTGGTAAGCTCATAGATGAGAGTTGTAATCAATCTCGCTCCCGAAGCGCCGATGGGGTGGCCGAGCGCGATTGCCCCGCCGTTCACGTTGACCTTGTCCTCGTGCAGCCCCAACCGCGCCATGCTGATGAGGGCGACGCTGGCAAATGCCTCGTTGATTTCCACCAGATCGAGGTCGTTCACGGTCATTCCGAGCTTCTTGAGAGCGCGCTCGCCTGCCATCGCGGGCACGTAGGCAAGGTAGGGCGTGTCCCAGGCGGCCTCCCCGTAGCCTAGAATACGGGCGAGCGGCTTGAGCTTGTGTGCCTTCGCGTACTCCGCCGAAGCGACGACGAGCGCGGCTGCTCCATCGTTGATGCCGGGCGCGTTGCCTGCGGTAACGGTGCCGTTGGCATCAAACACTGGCTTGAGTTTTGCCAGTACTTCAAGGGATGTATCACGCCGTGGGGCCTCGTCCGTATCTACGATGATGTCGCCCTTCTTTTTATCTGAGATGACGACAGGCACGATTTCCTCTGAGAAAAGACCGCCATCAGCCGCCGCGACTGCTCGCTGGTGGGAGCGGTATGCCCATGCATCCTGCTCTTCACGGCTGCATTTTTCCTCGGCGGCTACTGTCGAGCCATGCATACCCATATGCACTTTCATCAGGGGGTCAGTGAGGCCATCGTGGATGACACCATCCACAAGCTCACCGTTGCCCATCCGCAGCCCCCAACGCGCCCCGAAAGAGTAGAACGGCGCATTTGACATACTTTCCATGCCACCAGCCACAATCAGGCTGTGGTGGCCTAACCGTATTAAGTCGCTAGATAATGTGACCGCCCTCATGCCGCTGGCGCAGACGCGGTTGATCGTATCAGAGGTTACTTCCCGACCCAAGCCTGCCTTGAACGCAGCCTGGCGTGATGGGACCTGGCCGAGACCTGCCTGGATTACGCAACCCATTATATTGTGGGTAACGTCTTCTTTGTCGATACCTGCTCGCTGCATTGCTTCCGTCATGGCGGTTGCGCCTAGTTCAATGGCCGACAGAGGAGCAAGCTCGCCGCCGAACTTGCCGAACGGGGTTCGCGCCGCTCCGAGGATCACAGGGTTATTATTTGTTGCCATTCTCTAACTCACTTTCTCTCATTGCATATACGCCATAGTCTGTTACGGCTCGCGCCACAAGACCTGACTAATTACCCGGAGTGGGTGTGGCGCTGCCAGATATGTTTGTAGGCAGAGAAAACGGGTAGTGCAGCGCGCTCACCGGATCATGCGCATCTTTGCGCTGGTAGCCGACCGCGGGTGGGGGAGGGCAGCGATACGGCTTGTCCTGTCGATAGCCGAGCGCATATTCACCCTGCATAACCGTATGTATCTCGCGTGTGCCCTCGTAAATCACCGCACCACGACTATTCCGCAGGTATCGCTCGACCGGGTACTCGGACGAATAGCCATATGCGCCATGGACCTCTATGGCGTCGTTTGCGCTCTCGAAGGCAACATTACAGGCATGCCACTTAGCCAGCGATGTTTCGCGTGTAGTTTTCATGCCGTAGTTCTTCATCCAGCCTGCTCGATAACAAAGCAGTCGCGAGGTCTCGACGCCCTCCACCATCTTAGCGATCATTTGCTGGACGAGTTGAAACTTGCCGATAGGACGACCAAAAGCATTGCGCTCATTGCAGTATTTCACCGAGGCGTCTAAACATGCCTGTGCAAGCCCAACGGCCCCCGTAGCGACCGTGAACCGCCCCCAATCAAGCGCGGACATGGCAATAGCGAAACCTTCGCCTTCTTCGCCTACAAGATTGGCTTTCGGGACGCGGACGTCTTGCATGATAATCTCGCCCGTGTTGCCCGCGCGCACGCCTAACTTGCCGTGGATGGTGGCGGTGGAAAGGCCTTCCATGCCTCTCTCTAGAATGAAGGCTGCCATGCCGTGGTGTTTCTTGGAACGGTCGAGGGAAGCGAACACGAGAAAATGGTCGGCAACATCCGCGAGGCTGATCCAGATTTTGGTGCCGTTAAGGATGTAGCTGTCGCCATCTTTGCGTGCGGTAGTGGCAACGTTACCCGCGTCGGAGCCTGCTCCCGGCTCGGTTAAGCCGAATGTTGCCAGTTTCTCTCCGCGCGCTTGAGGAGCAAGGTACTTTTGCTTTTGCTCCTCCGTTCCCCACTGGAGCAGACTCATTGAATTGAGTCCGACATGCACGCTCTG
>JBDSDS010000200.1:0-2519 GCA_039920445.1 Chloroflexia bacterium | reverse complement strand
TCTCATGCGCATGGTGTGCAATTCTCGACGGTGATATCACTTCCATCAAGGAGTATGTTGCCCTCGAAGAACAAGCCACCCTACCCCAGCAGTAGGCTATGTGCCAGGCAATTCTATAGCCTGTGGTACAACCTTCTCCTATCGGCACGAGTAACAGAATCTTCAAGAAATCCATCAAAGACCTCTTGACTCTGACGTTACGTCATGCCTTACCATGCATCCGTGCATACGAAAATAGGTCTTAAAGTACAAATAAGAGAGGAGAAAACATAATGAGAGACAACTTTACCCCAGAACAAATGGAAGAGATCAAGGAGAGAGGCCGCACAGTAGGTCAGGAGAGGATCAGCCAGGTAGAAGCCGAGTGGCCCGCGCTCATCGAGCAGGTCCGCGTCGAGCTAGACAAAGGCACCGACCCTTCCGACCCACACGTGCAAGAGCTAGCCAAACGTTGGATGGGCCTCGTCCGCGAGTTCTCCGGCGGCAACCGAGGCATCGAAAAGACCCTCGAAACGTCTTACAAGGAAGACCCTTCCCAGGGAGGCCGCCTAGATCCCCGGATGCTTGAGTACATGGAGTACATCTCCAGGGCTACGGCAGCATCCAGCAAGTAGGCCCAATGAGGCCTTATAAACAGCCACCCCAAGTGACTATGTTGTCAGGGGTGGCTGCTTTGATGTATAAGCGCGCAAGTTCGGTATCCAGCAGCGCACATGGTCACGATAATGCGCGTATGCAGCACCGAACCTCCATTCAAGGTCGCTTTCCTCCCAGGGGCGCACAAAGTAGTTCCAGCCAACTGACCCAACGAGCACATAAAGTGTAACTGCGGGAGAGCCGAGGAAGAACGCGACAGCAAACCCCTGTGCGAAGCTCCCGATTGCCATTGGATTACGGACATAACGATACGGGCCGACTATCACCAGCTTGCGCGTGGCATCGGCAGGTAGAGGCGTACCCTCACCATGTACCACCATGAATGCGGCACTGATATACGCTAGAATCCAGCCAAGCATAAAAAGTGTAACGCCCCTGGATCTCCATCCGGCAGACGTAAAACGGTAGCGCTTCAGCCCAGCGTGTCCCTCCGAGTAGTAGAGATAAGCCGGTATCAGAAAGAAAAAGACCAGCCACATCGACTGCGATTGTACCAAGGTCTTCGTGAGATTCCGGCGTACGCTTGCGGGCCGCGCTATTCGACCATGCACCCTGTTCAGCGCCTTCAAAGCATCCTCTCCGGGCGCAATAGCCACACAGCGATAGGCAACACAACGAGCGAAGGCAGCATCATCACCGCACCAAGCCACCCGCCACCACTCAACAATGGCAAAGTGAGAGCATACAACGCAGCATACACAGCTGCTCCTGCGTTGATACATAAGACAGGCCAGGCCCAGGCGCTCTGCCGCATAAGGCCATAGGCAACCACCAACGCCCCTCCAGCGTAAATCAGCAAATCAGGTACGAAGAAAGCCAGCAGGCTTGCATCCGGCGCACCTGGCGCCATGAAAGGCTCGCGGGCAACTGGGAAAGTAAGCAAAACCGCCCACCATATGAAGGTCCCGACGCCTTGCAATGTGAGAAATATGACCGTTAGTTTCCGAACGAGCTCGCTTTTTCTCACAAGTAGCCCCTCGCCTTTACTAAAAGGTCTTTGTCAAGGAATTCCTGTCGCTCAGCGGCTTTCCCCAAATAATTGCTCGATCAGTTCCTCACGGCTCAAACCGAAATGTGCGGCAACACCTGACAGAATTGCGGCAAGAGTGCCTATTCTGAGTGGCTTGTGTTGAGGAATAGTTAGGTGGTGCTCTCCTCCTTCTAAAGTAGTCAAACGTATATGGCTGCCGGTCTGCCTGGTGACTGTATACCCAAGCACTTTTAGGTGACGTACCAGATCATCCCCAGACAGGTCGCAGGGCAGCCTCAAAGTGCTATTACCTCTTCACGCACAAAGTGGAGTCGCACCACTTTTGGGCCTTCCCCTTCATCAAAATGACATCGCACTGCGTCACGTATCTCATCATGGAGTTCGGCCACAGAGTCAGCTTCCGTGAAAATTGACTCCCCTAGGGCACGAGCTGTGTAACCCCCTTCCGGCGCTTCTTCCACCAGAAAAATCAGTTCATTCATAATATCACCCCCCAATAATCATTATATAGCCGTAGGTCGTTACGCGACCATGCCGTACATCAAAGCCTACCTCTTGCCTTTACCTCCAGGTACTTATTCACCACGGCGGGCGTCAATTTATCGGCGGGCACGTCCACCGTCAGCGCACCCCTCCTCTGCAAAGCATCGAGAGCCACAGCACGGTCATCAAGCAGCCCCTGCGAGACAACTCGCTCGTACATCTGCTGGGCGTCCTGCGGATCACGCCGCGCCATCAGTAGCACTTCGTTATCGGCCATCGTGACCGCCATAGGCAGGTGGCGCGGAGCCAGCCGCCCGAAGCCGCGCACCATCGCGTTGGCTTGCTCCCTATCTATAATGTCGGTAAACAGCACCACCAGGCTACGCTT
>JBDSDS010000199.1:0-6266 GCA_039920445.1 Chloroflexia bacterium | reverse complement strand
CAAACGGCATCATCGGAGGCTTCACAGGCGAAGGGGCCAAGACCGTCATCCCCGCCAGCGCCCCGCTCAAAGTTCTCGGTTTGCGTATCTCGACCGGCTGTAGGGGCGGACCCCTGTGTCCGCCCTCTTTGCGTGTGCTCATCTTACAACCCCTTCGGTGCGGAAGCGCCTGATGTTCAGTACCATGATAGGTATAATCAGAAGCAGCATGATTACCGCCACAGCCGAGCCATAACCGGCTCGACCTCCCTGGAACGTCTCGACGTACATCGTATAGGCTATCACCCGGCTCGCCCCCCGAGGTCCCCCCTGCGTCATTATGTAGATGATGTCGAACACTTTCAAAACGTTGATCACCAACGTGACCGTCACCACCGCAATCGGCAGGCTCAACATCGGCAAGGTAATTCGCCTGAATATACTTAGCTCGTTCGCCCCGTCCACCTTCGCCGCTTCCATAAGCTCGGTCGGGATCCCCTTCAACGCCGCCGACAGCACCACCATCGCAAATCCCGTCTGCGCCCACACGTTTGCGATAATAATCGCATAGTTGACCGTAGTGCGACGCCCTGTCCAGGCAATAGGATCATATCCATCATTGAAAAGAGCTAACACTCCGTTGAGCAGCCCGATGTTGGGGTCAGGGCTATATACAAAGAGCCATATCACAGCCACAGCCGTAGCAGCAATCGCCATCGGCAAGAAGACGAGCGATTTCACGACCGACTCGTAGCGCACTCGGTCGGCCAGCACAGCTATCAATAGCCCCAGACCGACGCAGAGTGACGTGTTCATCAGCACCCATAGGATGTTATTGAACACCGCCCCCGATGGAGGGAACTCTCTCGCGTCAAAGAAGAGGCGATCCGTAGTGAAGAGATTTACATAATTTTCAAACCCCACCCACTCCTTAAAATCAAGCCCCCGCCCCGTATTGAAGCTGAGGGCAGTTGTCCAGAGTGTAGGGTATACGAGGAATATAGCCAGGAAGGCGAGCGCTGGAAGCACAAACAAAAAGCCTTGAAAGGATTGTCGCCTGGTATCCATGTGCTCAGCCTCCCTCTACCCTTCGGGAATTACGAATTATGAGTTATGAGTTTTGAATTACCTTAGTTTCATTCAAAACTCATAACTCATAACTCGTAATTGGTTTACGAGTTACCGCTTGAACTCCTGGCCTGCCTTGGCCTCGAAGTCTTGCATGATCTTTTCTACGTCAGCAGGGTCCTCGACTACACCCTGGAGGGCGGTGCCCCACTCCTCACCGAGCGTGCCGGGGAGAAGGTCTGAGCCGTCGAAGCGGAAGACGGTTGCAGCGGCCACCTGAGCAGCCTCGGCTTTCGCCAGCTCGTTCGGGTAGACTGAAGGGTCAACCAGCTTGTTGGGTGAGACGATAGCGCCCGTCTTGGCCCATATCTCGCCCGCCTCTTTGTTGATCAGGTACTCCATAAACGCGCGCACTTCAGGGGTGTCAGCGAACCCGACCATCAGGTCGCCGCCGCCGATTAGCGGACTGCCATACTGCGCGTCTATTGTCGGGAATGGGAAGAAGGCGATGTCCTGGCCCGGCTTGAGAGCGGGGTTAACGTCTTTGAGCGCGATGCCTCCCACGAAGCCGCCCTCGAAGTACATTTCCGCATCTGCCTTTGTGCTAAAGACACGGCCTATGCCGTCAACGAATTTGGTGCCGAGCACGCCTTCCCTACCACCCGCCACGTACTTCTCGTTAGCCACTATCGAGGCCATACTATTGAGCGATTTGATAACCGTTGGGTCGGTAAACGCCAGTTGGCCGCCGAACAGTTGGCTGTATTTCTCAGGTCCGGCTTCCCGGACGTAGATATTCTCAAACCAGTCGGTGAGCGTCCAGGAGTCGCCGCCGCCTACGGCCCACGGCTTCTTACCCGCCGCGACATACTTATCGCTGATCGAGATTAATTCTGTCCAGGTCTTGGGGATTTCTACACCGAGGTCTTTGAAAGACTGCGGCTTGTACCAGATGGTGCTCTTGGAGTTGGCCTTGACCGCGATGCCGTATAGCTTGCCATCGACTGTGCCGAGATCTTTCCAGGCCTGGCTATAGCTCGCGTCTATTGCAGCTGTCGTCAGCCCGAGGTCTGTCAGAGCCTTGAGCGAGCCTTCCTTGGCAAGGTCGGTCATAACGCCGGGGCGGGGAACGACTGCTACGTTCGGGGGGTTGCCTGCAGCAAGGCGGGTGCGTAAAGCGGGCAGGAAGTCACGCGCCTGCTCGTACGGCACTGAGATGCCGGTCTTCGCTTTGAAGCCGTCAAGCACCTTCTGGAAGGCGGCCTGTTCGCTGCCGCCCCACAACGAAAGAACCGTCAGGGTTTTACCTCCGGCCTGGCCGGTCGTTATCAGTGTTGCTGTTGCCTCCGCAGACCCAGAAGCTGGGGTCATGAACTTGTCCAGGTTCTCTTTGGTGACAAGCTCTGTGCCGGTGTCTATTCGCTTCTCTATCTTCTCGCCCCTGGCAACCTTGAGCGCGTTCTCCACGCCGAGCTTGCCGATATTCTTAGGGAACTGGGCCACTGAGCCGGTGAGGTCGCCCGCCTTTACCGCCGTGAGGGCATCCGGGTTGGCGTCGAAGCCGATGACCATCACCTGCTTGTTAGCCTGCTTGGCTGCGTTGGCCGCGCCCAGAGCCATCTCGTCGTTGGTGCAGAATACCGCTTTGATGTCGGGGTTGGCGGTCAGGATATTCTCCATCACGCTCTGCCCTTTGGAGCGATCACTGTCCGCAGGCTGTATCGAGACGATATTCAGCCCGGCTGCTTTCATTGCATTCTCTGCCCCTTTCTGGCGGGCATTATGGGTGGTGTCGCCGAGCGTGCCACGAATTATGGCTACTTTGTCGCCTTTCGTCAGGTTCTTGGCGTAGTAATCACCAGCCAACTTGCCGCCCTGTTCGTTGTCGGTGCCGATGAAGGCGGTCTTGTCCGCCCAATCCGAGTCGGTATCAATCAGGATGACAGGTATGCCTGCAGCCTTGGCCTTGTCGAAGGTCGGCTTGAGCTGGTCGGAGTTGCTGGGGGCGATAACGAGCACATCAACCTTCTTGGTGATCTGGTCTTCGACCATCCTTATCTGCCCGTCGATGTTCTGTTCGCTGTCGGGACCCATAAAGGTCACATTGGCGTCTTTATCCGCCTTGCCGGCCTCGGTTGCGCCCTCGCCTACTATCTTCCAGTAGGTGCTGGTGTCGGTCTTGACGATCACCGGGATGTCGTAGGGCGGTTCCGACTTGGTGCCTGTAACGGTGGTAGGCGCTGTCATCGCCGTAGGCTCTACCATAGCAGGTGCGGTCGTTGCCGTAGGTGGCACAGGCGTCGCCTCCGGGCCGCACGCCGATAAGCCCAATGTGATTAGCATGAGTAGTGTCAAAAGTAGTTTGCTACGTTTCATCTCGTTTCTTTCCTCCTCATTGAGTTAGTAATTGAGTTGCCTCCAAGTAATTTTGTATATACCACCTCCTCTATCTGCATTATACGAGTGTCTTCTCTTTGTACGCCCTATATGGATCGCCCTGCAAGGTCAGGTACAATCTAACACACAGTATAACAACGGCAATGCTTGTGGCTCTCGCAGGATACATCCCTACGTCCTCGGCCCTTAGAGGAGCAGACTAACTCCGGGTTCGGCGTCGCAGCACGTCCACGTACACTGCACCGACTATTATAATCCCTATCAGCAGGATTTGATACTCGCCCGGCACGTTCAGCAAATTAAAGCCGTTGCGCAGTACCGCGATGAAAAGCACTCCAATGATTGTACCGCTCACCGTGCCGCGCCCGCCAAAGAAGGATGCGCCCCCGATAATCACTGCCGAGATAGTATCCAACTCTATACCTAATCCGGCGTTTGGAGACCCGGAGTTGACGCGGCCTGCCAGCACCAACGCCGCCACGCCGGACATGATACCGCTGATCGCGTATACGAGTATTAGCGTGCGGCTTACGTTGATGCCCGATAGGCGTGCCGCTTCAGGGTTGCCACCCACCGCGTATATCTGCCTGCCGATGGTGGTCTGCGTGAGCATGAAGTGACCAGCCAAATAGAGAACTATCACCAGTATAAACGCTACAGGCACACCGGCGACTTCCTGGGAGCCTATGTAAGTAACGGCCGGGTCCGGGAAGTTCGATATTGGGAATCCGCCCGTTACTATTAGCGCCAGCCCCCTGGCTACGTTCATCATGCCGAGCGTGGAGATGAATGGGTGGGGCAGGTGCAACTTCGTGAGGAGCAGGCCATTGGTGACGCCTAACAGCAGGCCTAGCGCGAGGCACCCCACTATAGCAACGTACGGGTTCACCCCCCACTTTATCGCCATCGTCGCCAGCGCCGTTACGCAGAGCGCCATCAGCGCCCCGACCGACAGGTCGATACCGGCGGTAAGGATGACTGCCAATTGGCCGAGCGCCAGGATAGCGATTACGGCGGATTGACGGCCTATGTTGGCGATGTTCTCCGGCGTCAGGAAGAACTCCGACCTCAGCGCGAGGAAAGTAGAGAGCAAGATCAGACCAAGTGGCGCTCCATAGCGCGCCAGCAACTCGCCCGCTTGTAGGCCCGGCGTGCGAGTTGCACGGGGTAGCTCAGTCTCAGGCACGGGGCTACGCGACGACATACGCCGGTTCCTCCTCTCCGAGCGCGACACGCAGCAACTTCTCCTGGGTCGCCTCTTCTCGGGTGAAGAGGCCCTTGACCCTCCCCCCATGCATTACCATAATGCGGTCGCTCATCCCCAGGATTTCCAGCAGCTCGGACGACACCATCAGGATAGCCACGCCCTGCGCGGTCAGCTCGTTCATCAGTTGGTAAACTTCGACTTTAGCGCCAACGTCAATACCCCTGGTAGGCTCGTCGAAAATGAGCAGCTTGCTCCGACCGACCAACCACTTGGCAAGCACCGTCTTCTGCTGATTGCCCCCGCTCAGGAACTGCACCTCCTGCTCCATGTTCGGAGTACGTATTCGTAGCTGTTTAGCGAGATTGCCCGCTATCGTGCCCTCCCGCCTGCGGTCGAGCAGCACACCCCTGGAGAGCTGGCCCATGTGGGCCATGGTGATGTTGTGCTGCACCGAAAGCGACAGCACCAACCCGTGCTCTTTTCGGCTCTCTGGCAGCAGGCCCAGGCCCGCGCGTATGGCCGCCGCAGGGCTATTAAAACGCACCGGGCGTCCCTCGATGAAAACCTGACCGCCGTCTATGGGGTCGGCTCCAAAGATGGCTCTCATCAACTCGGTCCGGCCCGCGCCCACCAGGCCGGAGATTCCCAGCACCTCTCCGGCGTGGGCATTGAATGAGATGTCGTGCAACACTCCCACCCGGCTCAAGTGTTCGACGCGCAGTATCTCAGGCCCTCGGGGGGCAGCCCTCTTGGGGAACTGCTGGTCTATAGTGCGCCCAACCATCATCTGTATAAGCTCATCCACCCGAGTATCGGCCACGTTGATCGTGGCTACGCTCTTCCCGTCCCGCAGCACCGTCGCGCGGTCGCCCAACTGCTTTACTTCATCGAGGCGGTGGGTTATGTAGATGATAGACTTGCCCTGCGAGCGCAGCCTGACTATCACCTTGAACAACTCGTCTATCTCGCGCCCCGTGAGAGCAGAGGTCGGCTCGTCCATAACAATTACGTCGGCGCTGAGGGAGAGCGCCTTGGCTATCTCTACCATCTGCTGCTGCGCGACGCCTAGCCCCTCGACCGGGCGGCGAGGATCCAGGTCAAGGTCCAGGCTTTGTAACAGGCTCTTCGCGTCTGAGTATAGCCGGGGCCAGTCTATGATCCGCACCGGCCCCATGCCGAGTTTGACCGGCTCCCGACCGATGTAGATATTTTCCCCGATGCTAAGTTGTGGCACCAGGTTGAACTCCTGGTAAATAACACTGATGCCGAGGCGCTGGGCGGCTGCTGGAGAGCCTATCTGCACCGGCTCCCCCTTCCACACTATCGCGCCGGAGTCGATCTGGTAAGCCCCGGTAAGTATCTTCACGAGCGTGGACTTGCCCGCGCCGTTCTCTCCCAGGAGTACATGCACTTCTCCGGCCCGCACCTCAAAATGCACCCCCTGGAGCGCCATCACGCCGGGGAAGCTCTTGGTTATCCCCTCCATGCTGAGGAGAAGGGGTTTATTGTCGGTGATTAGGTTATCGTCCATCGCTATGAGGCAACTGCTGCGGGACATAGGTCCGTTCCAATTCGTCTATTCCCCTGAACAATGATTTGTCACCCATATCTATCA
>JBDSDS010000198.1:0-3664 GCA_039920445.1 Chloroflexia bacterium | reverse complement strand
GGCGTCCAGCTTCCTGGCCCAGTTGAACGAGGGCGAGCAGTTGTAAGCCAGCATCTTGCCTGGATGCTGCGAGTGAACCCCTTCGGCAAAGTGCTTTGCTTCTTCGAGGTTCGGTTCGGCGGTCTCGCACCAGAGGAGGTCTGAGTAGCGCGCGTATGACTTGCCGCGAGCGATAGCGGCCTCCAGCCCGCACCTGATTCGGAAAAAGCCCTCGGGCGTCCTCTCGCCTGTGATGAACGCTGCATCCTCTGGATCAACGTCACTGGTGATGAGGGTGGCGGCGTTGGCGTCTGTGCGCGCCAGGAGGATAGTAGGCACGCCCATAACATCGGCGGCAAGGCGGGCGGCCACCAGATTGCGTATCGCCAGACTGGTTGGCAGGAGCACTTTGCCGCCCATATGGCCGCACTTCTTCTCGGAGGCAAGCTGGTCCTCAAAATGGACGCCCGCCGCCCCCGCCTCGATCATCGCCTTCATCAGCTCGAAGACGTTGAGTGGCCCGCCGAACCCTGCCTCCCCGTCGGCCACGATAGGTGCGAACCAGTAGATGTCATTCTTTCCTTCGGCCCCTTCAGCCCCTTCAGCCCTTTCTGCATGGTGCAACTGGTCGGCCCTTTGCAGAGTAGCGTTGATGCGGCGCACCACCTGGGGCACGCTGTTCGCAGGGTAAAGGCTTTGGTCCGGGTACATCTGCCCCGCGAGGTTGGCATCGGCCGCCACCTGCCAGCCGCTCAGGTAAATCGCCTTCAAGCCTGCCTTGATCTGCTGCATCGCTTGATTGCCGCTAAGCGCGCCAAGCGAGGGCACATAATCCTCGGTCTGCAGCAGGTTCCACAGCCGCTCGGCCCCCAGCCTTGCAAGCGTATACTCTATCCGCACCGACCCCCTGAGGCTAACTACGTCCTCAGATGAATAAGGCCGTGTGACCCCCTCCCAACGTGGGTCGTTCGCCCAACTTTGGCCGATCTGTACCATGTTGCCGTTGAGCATGGTGTTTCCCCCTTTTGTGCCTAAGCATTATAACAATCCGCGCGAGCCGCGCATGCACCCATCAGGCCACCCCACACCCCATCAGGCCGCATTGTGACTGAGCCGCCTGCTCTCCCTGTACGGGAAGATATCGATTGCTTCGCCTGCTTCGTGCCTCGCTTGCAATTGCGCCCAGAAGCCCACCTCGAACAGGTCTCCGTTCAACTTCGTGAATACCTCTCTCAAGTGCGGAGGCAGGCCCAGGAACGTTCTTAGCTCTTCGGGAAATACATCCCGGTCGTCCACATAGAACCAGGCTTCGCCTGAGATCTCGTCATCGTCATTAGTCGCCTCAGGCATCTCCCGGAAGCGGCAGTCAGTCAGCAGGCAAAGCTCGTCATAATCATAGAATACCACTCTACCGTGGCGCGTCACACCGAAGTTCTTGAGCAATATGTCGCCTGGAAATATGTTGGTGGAGGCAAGCTCTTTAATAGTCCTACCGTAGTCTACCACAGCCTCAACAGCCTCCTTCTCACCAACTTCCTTGAGGTAGATATCGAGAGGTGTAAGCCTGCGCTCTGTATAAAGGTGCTTTATCAACACTTCGTCACCCTGCACCTCAACGGTGTTGGCCGCCACGCTCAACAATTCAGCGAGCAGATCAGGTGAGAACCTCTCTTTAGCGAACCTCAAGTGCACAAACTCCTGGGCGTCAACGAGCCGCCCGCAGCGGTCGAGCTTGAAGACTAGCGTGTAGTGGTTCATGACATCTTTTCGCGTTGCCGTCTTAGGGTAGTCGAACGTATCCTTTATGATCTTGAATACGACATCATAAGAGGGCAGAGTGAAGACTACCATCACCATACCTCGCGCTCCCCTGGCTATCTCGAACTTGTCGGTCGAGCGCTCCATATGGCGCATCAGGTCTCGATATAGCTCTGTTTTGCCGTGCTTATTATAGCCGAGGGAAGTAAACAGCTCAGATACCGGCTTGAGGGGCATGATCATCTTCAGGAAGTGTACGAGGGCCTGGGGATTATCAGTCTCCACATGGAAATACGAACGAGCAAAACTGAAAATGATGCTCACTTCGTCCTCCGTTAGCAGGACTGCATCGATCTCTATGCCACTCTCGCTGTTGACCAGGGCAAGCACCAGGGGCACATAATCAGAACCGGTGCAGATGCGACCCACCAAATAAGCGCCTTTACCCCTGTAGAATACCGAGTTCGCCATCTCTACTGACTCGATCTGCTGCCCACCCCCCATCTTGCCGAGGTGGGAATCGATGGCCTCTGCCGCGAGAGCTGCGCTCGGCCCCACATCGGGGTTATCTCCCGCGAACCGGCAGTCCAACAGTATGTCACGGATGAGCGCTGTGGTGCTCTCTTGCCTCCGGTAAATATTATAGACAAGGGCATCGACCGGAGGGGGAGAAGGAATGAGGTCACCTCCTACGTACTCTATGGACGGGTCGATGCCGCCGCTATCGATGATGCGCATAGACACCGAATTATAGAAACTCTGCGCAATATCGAGATCATGGCGGTCCAGGATGAGGCAGCTATATTGCTCTTTGACCCTGGCCCAGAGCTTCCCATTTTTTGCCTGCTCACCGAGGGCACTGTTTACGCTCACAACAGCCCTGCCCACCACGTTTTTGTAGAGGTCGAGCCGCCTTTCGCTGTTCTCATGCATTTGGTGCCACTCGCAGCGTTCAAAATGCTCTTTGGCACTACGAGTGATATTTTTGAACTCGGTATGGTAGGCCGCAAACGCTTCCCCGATAATCTCGGCAGTGCGAACTGCCAATTCGTTGTTTGTATCTGCGGTCATAACTGAGGTTGTGCCTTTTTCTTGATCGCGCTCACTCAGTCCACACCCCCACCAACGCCATCTATCTCATCCGAATCATAGGACCTGACGCGGGGCACCGCCCTGGCGCGGTTGGGGTTTACCGTATCAAAGACTATATCGTCCTTCACTACCAAAGGCCCCATCTGCATACGCGGACCGATCGGCGCGGCAGCAACAGGCTCTACAACCAACGCGCTGGTCTCGTCAACTACCATACCGGGGTCGGGTTGCTTTTTCGGCGCTCGGCTGATCTTGCGTGCGGCCCACATGAGGGGGTCGAAGTAGATGTCGGCCACTCTTTCCTTCAAGGGGATGATACCGTTGTCGGTCAGGTTGATATGCTCAGGGCAGACTTCCGAGCAGCACTTGGTGATATTACAAAAGCCTACACCCGCCTCCTCACGTATCCTCTGGCGGCGGTCGAGGCTGTCGTATGGGTGCATATCGAGGTTGGCGAGCTTGATGAGCTGGCGCGGGCCGTAGAAGGCGTCCTTGCGGTTGTGCTCGCGCAGGATATGGCACACATCCTGGCAGAGGAAGCACTCTATGCACTTGCGGAACTCTTGTATGCGGTCCACGTCCATTTGCAGCATCTTGAACGGCCTGGGCGCGTCTGCTGCGGGTGTGAACGGCGTTATCTTCGCCGACACCCGGAAGTTCCACGACACATCGGTCACCAGGTCTTTTACCAGCGGGAAAGCCTTCAATGGGTGGACGAGGATAGGCGCAGAGCCGTCGGAGTAATCCCTCACACGGGCTTTGCACAACAGGCGCGGCTTGCCGTTGATTTCTGCGCTGCAAGAGCCGCACTTACCAGCCTTGCAGTTCCACCGGC
>JBDSDS010000197.1:0-3538 GCA_039920445.1 Chloroflexia bacterium | reverse complement strand
TAAAGAGAGTTCTAAATCAGCACTCTCTTTTCAAATCAGCAAACGTTACTTCGCAGCCCCGATCTCGGCAGCTACGGCGGGCAGTTTCAGGTTCGCCGCCTCTATGCGCTCCATCGCCTTGCGGAGGTTTTCTTCTGAATTGGCGAACGAGATGCGAATGTAACCCTCGCCAAACTCCCCAAACGAGGTGCCGGGGAGTACCGCCACGTCTGCCTCGCGCAAGAGGTAATCAGCGTAAGCACGTGAGTCGAGGCCGGTGTCGGTGATGTTTGGGAAAGCGTAAAAAGCTCCGCCCGGGAGGTTGCAACGCAAGCCGGGTATCTTGTTCAGCCCCTCATATACGAGGCCACGCCGACTCGCGAAGGCTTCCTTCATCGAGTTGATGTCGTCACGCGGGCCTGTAAGAGCGGCAATTGCTGCTCGCTGGCTGAACGCGGACGTACAGGATACGCTATTGATAATCAAACGGCTGATGTGAGGTATCAGTTCTCCGGGGAATATGCCATAGCCGAGTCTCCAGCCCGTCATAGCGAAAGTCTTGGAGAAGCCATCCAGCAGGATTGTCCGCTCCATCATGCCTGGGAACTCCAGTATTGTGTGGTGCTTACCCTCATAGATGATCTCGGCGTAGATTTCGTCCGCTAGCACCATCGCGTCATGTTCGACCGCAAGATCTGCAATCGCCTTGAGGTCGTCTCGGGTTAGGACGCCACCAGTCGGGTTATGAGGAGAGTTAAGGATTATCAGCCGCGTCTTGGAAGAGAACTTCGATCTAAGCTCGTTCAGGTTGATACGAAAATCACGCTGCTCGCTGAGTTGCAAAGGCACAGCCGTTCCGCCCAGAAAGTTAATCATCGACTCGTAGATCGGGAATCCGGGGTTTGGGTAAATTACCTCATCAGCCGGTTCGAGCAAGGCCATCATAGTGTAGAACATGATCGGCTTCGCTCCGGGCGTGACCACCACGTTGGCAGGGTCAAACCGCATACCCCTCAGGTCGCCCGCATACTTGGCGATTGCCTCCCGAAGCTCTGGTATGCCGGTTGCTCCTGTGTAGTGGGTATAGCCCTGCTCTAACGCCTCCGCAGCCGCATCGCGCACATGCTTGGGGGTGTCAAAATCAGGCTCGCCTATCTCCAGGTGGATGATCGGCTTACCCTCTGCCTCCAGCGCCCTTGCCCTGGCAGCTACCTCGAAGGCTGTCTCTGTACCGAGGCGGTACATTCTCTCCGAGAGTCTCAACTTCATCGTTGAACCTCCTACTTAGTGATTATGTCTAGTAAAATCTCTTGGGTGCAAGCCGAATGCTTACTGCTTCAAACCCGCCACAGTCTCGCTATCCAGCCGCTTGACTACCGCGACCATCAGGCGCACAGCATTATTATAATCGTCCAGGTTGACAATCGAGGCGGCGGAATGGATATAGCGTGATGGTATACCCAGGTTGATGCTCGGCACGCCGTCGTTCGCAAGCTGGAAACGTCCGCCATCAGTGCCTCCTGCCGCCATAGCGTCGAACTGGTAGGGGATGCCTTCCTTTTCGGCCACCTCGACAAACAGGTCGCGCAGTTTCAGGTTCGGGATCAGCGACCCGTCAAAGATGAGGATAACCGGCCCCTTGCCGAGCTTGCTTTGCGCCTCGTGCGCTTTCACACCCGGTGTGTCGCCCGCGATGCCAACGTCAATAGAGATAGCAACGTCCGCGCCGACCTTGTGGCCGAGTGTCGCTGCTCCGCGCAGACCTACCTCCTCCTGGACTGTCGCGCCCGCATAAAGGACGTTTGGGTGGTCATCGCCAATCTGCTGAAGGGTCTGAATCGCCACCGCGCAGCCGAAGCGGTTGTCCCACGCCTTTGCTAGCAGCATCTTTTCATTCGCCATTACGGTGAACGGGCAAATCGGTATCACCGGGTCACCGGGCCTTACACCGACCTCTATCGCTTCGTCCTTGCTCGTCACGCCGATGTCGATGAACATATCGCTCTTTTCGACCATCTTCTTGCGCTCATCGGCGGTCAGAATGTGCGGAGGCTTCGAGCCGAATACGCCTGTAATATCGCCCTTGTGCGTCCTGATAGTAACGCGCTGGGCCAGCATAACCTGCTCCCACCAGCCGCCGAGCGTTTGGAACTTCAAAAAGCCCTCATCAGTGATTAGGGTCACCATAAACCCGACCTCGTCCATGTGCCCCGCGATAAGCACCTTGGGCGCGTTCTCACCCGCGTTGCTGCCGCTCTTACGCGACACAATAGAGCCAAGATTATCAGTGATTATTTCGCCTGTACCCTCAAGGTAGCGCGCCATAACCTCGCGCACGGGGCCTTCCTGTCCCGGCACGCCGTTCGCCTCGGTTAGTTCCTTCAACATCTGTAGAGTTGCATCCATAATTCGATAAGTATCTCCTTAAAGTAGCGGAATACTATTTGATACCAGGGTTTGTTGTAATAAGCGTTCCCGCAGGGCTATATCATCCCAACTTGCTGTCGCACAACAGGCAAAGATAGCTGCCGTCGTCGAGGCGCTTTGGTGTGCCGGTAATCCAGAGGTCGCATTGCCCACACCTGTATGAGAGCGCGCGGGGTGAAGGGCCGGATTCGCTGGGTGCGGGAGGTTTGACGATTTCCTTGAGTTGATCACGGGTGGGCGCACCCAACACGCGAGCAGCACGTACTTCGCCATTATCGACCACGAGAGCAAGCGCCATGCCCGCCGCTATGAGGTGGCGCGCTGTCAGATTTTCAAAGACATGCTCAGGGATGATGAAACTCGCATACTTGGAGGGGTCCGAACGGAGGGTTGCATCGAGCGTTACAGTCTCGCCGCCGAAGAAGCCTCCGAAGTTGAGCACGTCCGTAACGATGTAATTAACGTATTCCTCATCCCCATGACCGTGCCCCGCATCGCCTCCCGGCATCTCTTCTCCCTCCACTCGATAATCGTCGCTTGATCAAGCGTTTCACATTATAACACAGGGCCCAACGTAGACGAAGCAGAATGTGGGCAAAGGAGTGAGAAAAGAGCGCATGACATACTGTTATAGTGTGTAGGATAGCATAGTGGACTGGCGGCTCGTCTCAATTATGCCCATTAGCACTTACCATTTTCCGTTCTTGCAGCAGAACTTACGAGTTTCCATGCGAAGATATGAGATACTAGGAGCGTAATCAAGCCTTTAGGTGGGTAGAGCGAGGTATATAATGAGATCAAGAAGATTCAACCCAACGGGCTGGATACTGGTGCTGCTGACAGTATTAGTGGCAGTTATGTTTATTCTCTTAGCGAACTCTAATCAATCAGAGCTAGGGCAAGCCGAGGGTGCCCCGTCGCCAGTACCTACGTCTCCATTCCCAGTTATTACTTCTGCTTCCATACCTGTGTCAACCACCCCTACATTCGCGCCTGCTACTGTTACTGCATTGGTACAAGCCCACCTAACTGCCGTCGTAGAGCAGTACGGCCCATCGGTTCCCAGTCCTGATGAGCAGGCGCAAGAGGCCGAAGCCGTTGCTTACCATAGCCTCTAAACTAATCCAGGCAC
>JBDSDS010000196.1:0-5388 GCA_039920445.1 Chloroflexia bacterium | reverse complement strand
AAGAAGCGAGAGCATATATCCCACTTTTTCCGCCGTGAGCATCAGTCCCGCGACCTCGAATGGGTGCGTCAAAATGTAGGCAATGATTTCGCCACCTGATGAGCCAAGATGGCCGTAATACGCAAGGATGGGGTTAGTGCCGCACGGCCAACAAGACATCCCCACTTCGCTATTACCCCCTGCAAGCGCGCCAGGATACGCAAATGATGGCACGATGACGAAGGTCGATAGCGCAAAATAGGCAAGTCCCACCAACAGAGGCGGCACAACATAGGGCCATCGCCGTTTCGTCAGCAGTCCATATAGCCCGAACATCGCAACCACCAGCGATACATCGGTCCTGGCAAGTATCGCAAAAAGCGCAAAGACAGCGAAAAGAGGCCATTTAGCCTTCTCAAAGTAGTAGAAGGCGAAGAGAAGCAGGGTCACGCTGAATAGCCGTACCTGAAACGGATTTAAAGCAGTGTGCAGCATTGTCGGGTAAAGCAGAAACAGAAGCGAGGCACAGTACCCGACGAGTTTACTACCAAGACGGTCGCGCGCCAACCAGTAGACGGGAATCGCGCCCAGCGCGGCACCCACGATTTGTAGGAAAAAGAGCGTATGAGCGGAAGGAAGCAGCGCATAGACCGGCACGAAGAAGAGGAGCATAGGCATCCAGTCCATGCCAAAGACCGAGCCGGTAAAGTTGAAGCGCGAATCCTCGGCAAGCCTGCCTTGCGTTGTATTCCAGATCGCCTGCTCGAAGTCTACCTGATCATAACCCTGCCCCAGTGTCTCATACTTGAAGAAACTGGCCGCAAAAATCGCCGCGATCCACAAGATAAGCGTAAGTACAAGCAACCTCGGGACGATCTGCTCTAGCCGCTCCCACATATTGATGCGCGCTCCAGTCAAGGGCCGGATCATTCGTAATTCGTAATTCGTAATTCGTAATTCGGATCACGCTGGGCGACGCACACTACTGACAGCCCAAATGGGAGAGATCGGCGGGCAAGCAGACGTGCCTCCACTCGGTAATACGCGGTCAGAGCCTTGTTAAGCCATGTTGGGACAGGAATGAAGTCGCTTTCCGGATCAGAACTCTGCCCACGATTTGCGGCAACTTTCCCCTGGGCAGCCTTCATCACACGCAACAAAACGGTAGGCAGCAGGATAGCAGCATTGCTATAGCTCACCCGGCGCAATCGCAAACCTGATTTTCGCACGACTGCTTCCATCATCTTCGTCGTATACCTGCGCCTGTGTCCGAGGATGTCATCCCAATAGCTCCACAGCGCCGGGTAGGCGGGAACACTGATTATCACCAAGCCGCCAGGCCGCAGCACACGCCGTATCTCCGTTAGCGCGGCAAGGTCATCATCGAGGTGCTCAATCACATCTAGAGCCGTGATTATGTCGAACTCCCCGTCCTGGAAAGGGAGAGCCGCCGCATCGGCCTTGCACAATAATTGGTGTCCGCGCTCACGGCAGAATCGTAATGCTTCCTCTGAGAAGTCGGTGCCGACGGGCCTGGCATAATGCGACAGGAAATCGAGGTTCAGCCCCGTGCCGCACCCCAGGTCGAGGGCGCGCCCCGACGGGATCCCCCGCTGACGGTCACGGTAGCGCTCCAACAAGCTGTAAACAATGGCGCGCTTTCCGACGTGCCACCAGTAATCTTGTTCCTTGACATACAGGTCTTGATAAAGGTCGTGTCTCATGATGTAAGTAACCAGAAGTGGACTAATGATAACGAGTAAAAATCAAATCGCCGACCCAGATGTACAGCAATTGCAGGAGCATGACGCCGAACGACAGAGTGACCAACGCTCGCGCAACCCTACCTCTCCCTGCCAGGAGGCCCAGGAAGCGACCAGCCAGTAAAGATAGTGGAGCCGCAGCCAGATAGTACCAGCGTATTGCATCCCCAAGCGCCTGGTCAAGCAGGAAAAAGAATCCTGATGCCCCAAGCCAGGCCAGCAGCAGATTGCGTGCTTGTAAAGGCATAGGACCTGTCATTAACCAGCCCCACGCTCCAGCCATCAAGGGCAGCAGCCCGCTTAGACGTGCCAGCTTTCTACCAAGCCGCTCGTGTAGGGCTTCTACGTTGGCGGGCAACGTCGGTAGTGACGTGCTGCCACCAGAAGTCTTCTCACTAGTTACCCTCTGAAAGAGAGTCGTGAACTGCTCCACGATCTCTTTGGCGAAGTTGATGTAGAACAGCAGAATCCCACCTACAAGGCTAACTGCGAATGCGCCGAGCAGTTGGATAGAGCATCCAATCTCGTGACGTCTAGCCCCAGCCCACATCGTAAGGATAGCAAAAAGGCCCATTACCACGAGCGCGCTCAGCATCATACCGTAGTGCCCAAGCGCCGTCAAGAAAAAGCCTGCGGCGAGCAAAACGAGTGGCCCAGACTTTATCTTATGTTCAGCACGGGTTCCGACGTAGACAAGCCCGCCCAACATAGTCAGGTTGAAGACCGCCTGACCGAACAGGTTCGAGTAGTTGCCCGCCGACATTAGCTCAAACGGCGCGGAAGAAAGAGCATAGGCAAGGGCGGCTAAGCCCCCAGCTGCCCTACCAGCGATACGCGCGCCTGCCCATGCCAGGGCCAAACAGGTCGAGGCATCCAGCATGGAGATCAACCACTTCAATAGTAGCCCCAAAGTATCATCTGAACTGCCGAAAAGAGCTGCTAGCGGCGTCACCAGCAGATATAAGGCTGGCGGATACGGCACGGGCGTACCGTCCGGCAGATTTTCCATGAGTAGCAACTCGCCGCGCATGACGCTCTGCGCATTGTGAACGTGTAGAAGGAGGTCGCTTGTGAGGAACTGCGGGTAAGTGAGGCCGCCGAAGCGCAGCACGAATGCTAGAGCCGCGCTGCTGCTACCGAGGGCAACTACCCATCTGGAACGTTGCCTATCAGTACCAGTTAGACTAACATCCATGAAAAGTCGACCCGCTACCGCCACGGCCAATATCCAGGTCATTAGTCCCGGCAAACCCCTGGCCAGCAGCCCAAGTTCGGGGCGGGCAAAGATGATGAGCAGCGCCACGGTGCAGGCAATCCCTGCTATAAGCGCGAGAGACACCATCTGTCTCTGCAAAGTGACAAGCGCACATACATAGGCCAATACGAGACCAAGCAGCAGCGATCCAAGTGCCCACAGAGGAGGAATCACGAAGGGCCTCAACCCGAACTCCGCAGTCTCTACTACTATGGAATCGACCAGCGCTCCAAGTTCTCGCGCGTCCCCCGGTGGGGAAAAAGTCGGAGAGGCAAAAGAGAGCCTGAAATCGCCGTCCCAGCGGTCGCCCCTATCCACGAAGAATGTATAGCTCTGAGGCACGGCTGCCGTTTGCAGATCGAAAGTTTGCCCACGCGCTTCGAGGGTGAGTTTGGGCGGAGCGCCGTCGGGTCGAAAGCCTGTCACACGAATAGAGAGCTTGACAGGCTGGTTGCCGACGCCTGGCAAATCGACAGTTGACGATCCACGGCTCCAGCGATATGTCAACTCCGGCGTCTGTTCCTTGGCATGAAAGCCAGTAATGTATGCGTCGTCTGTCAACCCGCCTACATCTACTGTGTAGGTCGATTTGGCTTGATATGCGACAATCCATAGAAGAAGGCTGACCAAGAGCAGCAATGGAAATCGGAGCGTCCAGAAGCCACGCATGACCTCTGCAAACATGGCAGTAAGGGAAGCACGCGCCCGGCTCAACTCGATGCCCTCACGAGCCTTTCAAACCAGAAGACCATTGCCTGCCAGCCGACCGTGATGAGCGCTAAACCGGAAAGCAACAAACCCCACCTTTGCCTGCGTGTAAGCTGCCAGAGGAACAGACCGCCTACCGCCGCGACCGGCAACATGGTGAAAAACAGGTGCTTGCCGATCATATCCACTCGGTAATTGGCGATCATGAAGACCGGCGCGATCCCTAACCATGCAGCGACCAGCCAGACGCGGGCATCTCGTCGTATCCCAATCTTCTTACTGGCGAAAGCCAATGCCAGTCCTGTAATAGCAAGCAACCACGGCAGTACGCTAACTACATAATTGGCAGTCCAGCCAACAAGCTCAAGCGGACCTCCGGGCCAGCGAACCACGCTGCCTTTACCCTCGGAATCGCCAAGTATAGCCGAAGCCGATGCAATAACAGGGTCGATATATAGGCCATAATAGGCCACAACTGCCAGCAGCCACCCCGAAGCAAGCAAAATAGCCACTCGAACGGGAATGCGACGATGGTCTGCATCACGTCTATTCGTCAGCCACCACCCCAGCGACGCCCACACCAAAACTAGTGTCGTAAATACCGCCACAGTCGGGAATGCAAGCAACGCCAGTACTGCCAGCGCAATCAACCCTAGCCAACGTGCCACTGTCCATTTCCGGTACGCAAATCCTGCAACCGAGACAAGCAACAACGCGGACAACCACTGCGCGAAAATAGTGGGCAGGATGCCATACGCGAAGGCTCGAAACGCAAGGGGCATGACGGCATACATCGCACCGGCAAATAGCGCTCCACGCGGCCCCGCACCACACCCACGCGCAAGCCAGTAAGCGACCAAGACCAGACCGGCATCAAGAAGGCATACAACCCACTTCACAGCGCTCTCTAGGTCTACCGGCAAACTGCCAAGCGGAGCGACCGCAAAGTAAAATAAGGGTGACTTTGGGATGAGAAGGTCAAGACCCCACTCGGCGGGTACTCTGCTGAGACCGCCGGGGAAGTAAAGGGCCTGCCAATCGCCAAGGAGTAGGGTACGTAGCCACTTCATATGCCAGGGCATATCGATTATCACCGACTGAGGCAAAGCCATACCGAAATATCGAAGCCCAAAGGCAATAGCCGCCAACCCGCCGAGCGCACCTGCGATTTGCGGCCTCACCCTCCACCGCTTACCAACCGCCCATGCAACCGTCCAGGCGACAAATAGCATAGTAATAATAGTAACAGCGGAATGTGCCAATGCTGACGCGAGAACAACTCGATTGAGCGTTAAAAGTGCCGCAACACACACAGCCAGCAGAACTGCTGCCCAAAAGGCGTATTGACGCGCCCTGCTAAGAGACACACGACTTGTGAGCCAACTGCCAGCCACCAAATAGAGCAAAAACGCAGTACCTGCTAACATCAAGACCCCTGCATAAGGAGGCAAGATCAACCCGCCTTCCGATGCTTGCGTAACGACTACCTTATCAAGCTTGATACCCTTCGCCTCGTTTGGGGCGTCGGGCGTCCTGTAGTCGGGGGCGCGTACTTCGATAACTGTATCTCTTGAGGCGAGCGCCACAGGTGCGCGTTCGTCAAGCGCAACGCTGACTGTTTGCCAGCCCGCATTGAGATTTGCGTCGTGCAAGAGAGCGCCGTTGACGATGATTGCCACCCCA
>JBDSDS010000195.1:0-7368 GCA_039920445.1 Chloroflexia bacterium | reverse complement strand
CGTAATTCGTAATTCGTAATTCCGTCACGCCCCCATCGCCTGTTGCAGCGCCTGCATCTCCTCGTCCGACAACGAAAGATGCGAGGCCCCGGCCTTGATCGGTTTCGCATAGAACCTGGTGGCCGTCCGGCCGTGCAAACTGCTTATAATAACCCCGTCTCTGTTCTTATCAAGTAGCGCCAACGCAAAGCTCTGATCCCCTCCCGCCTCCTGAAACTGGTTATATCTTACTAACCCTATATATTGCACACTTCGGGCCACGCCCTTCTCCAGCCCCCCGACCACCTCATGAAGGCCGTCCAGCCTGTCCCGCAGCGACTCGATGCTCGTGCCCTGGCTTACGACAAGCTCGGCCAGTGATTTCTCAGCCGCCCCGGCTCCCGCACCACGCGTCAGCGCACTGAACTGCATCTCCACCCTCCCCAGCCGCACCGTTTGCACGATCAGCAAAATCCCCACGAGCAGGCTCAACCCCAGCGCCACCCATGCAACCGACTCTTCAAGTCTCATACAGCGCACCCCCGGCTAAACCCACAATGGTAGCCAATTCTATCCACAAAGTACCCCACTGTCAATGCAGTTAACGTCCGTAGGCAGGGCGATTGCATCTTAATCAGGTGTCAGGAGGGCACACTGCCGGGCGCTCAGGAACCATCTATCCCTTGTCATACTGGGTACACCGCCTGATGAGTCAGTGCATAAGAGACTGATTCTTCACTTCGTTCAGAATGACAAGGCGGGCTTGGCCTACTGTCGCCAACAATTGACCCTCAATTTAGATGCAATCGCCCTGCGTCCGTAGGGGCGGACCAATGTGTCCGCTCTGTGCGCTTGACACCCAGGAAAGAGGGCCGACACGTTGATCCGCCCCCACATTCCTAACACAATAACTTTGACGCATTTTCCCTACTATGCTATCCTTCTGACGATACAGATTGCCGCGCCCTGATGCGGCACCAGGAGGGTTCTTGAAAGGTCTAATACTCAGCGGCGGCAAAGGCACACGCCTCAGACCGCTCACTTACACCAGCGCGAAGCAGCTTGTGCCCGTCGCCAACAAGCCGGTCCTCTTCTATACAATCGAAGACCTTGTCGAGGCGGGCATCACCGACATAGGCATCGTCGTCGGCCCCACCGCCCCCGAAATCAAGGCTGCCGTTGGTACAGGCGAGAAGTGGGGTGCGACCGTTACTTACATCGAGCAGCCCGACCCCCTCGGCCTCGCCCACGCCGTCATCGTCGCCGAAGATTTTCTGGGCGACTCCCCTTTCGTGATGTACCTCGGCGACAACATGCTCGAAGACCGCATCGCCCCCTTCGTTGCTGAGTTCAAAGAGAGCAATTGGGATTGCCAGGTCCTCCTCAAGCGCGTTCGCAACCCCCAGCAATACGGTGTCGCTGAATTGGAGGATGGTCGCGTCAAGCGCCTCGTCGAAAAGCCCCGCGAGCCGCTCAGCGACCTCGCCCTGGTCGGCATCTACATGTTCAACAGCCATATCTTCGAGGCGGTACACAACATCAAACCATCGTGGCGCAACGAATACGAAATCACAGACGCCATCCAGTACCTCCTCGAACACGACTACCACGTTCACCCCCGCGTCCTCGAAGGCTGGTGGATTGACACAGGTAAGCTCGAAGATATGCTCGAAGTAAACCACCTCGTGCTCGACAAGATCACTCCCGCAATCGAAGGCTTCGTAGACAGCGAAAGCCACATCAAAGGCAAAGTCTGCATCAGCAAGACCGCCGAGATCATCAACTCCGTCATCCGGGGTCCCGTCATCATCGGCGAGGGCACCCGCATAGTCAACTCCTACATCGGCCCCTACACCGCCATCAACTACGGCTGTACCATCACCGACAGCGAGATCGAGCACTCAATCATCCTCGAGAATAGCCAGGTAATCGACCTCCCCAACCGCCTCGAAGACAGCCTCATAGGCCGCAACGTCGAAATCACCCGCTCCCCCATCAAGCCCAAAGCCTACAAAATGCTCCTTGGCGATAACAGCAAGGTAGGAGTGCTGTAACTGAGTTTAGTTAGTGTACCTTAGTGTGAGCGTTCCATTTATGGGATACATCCTAGACGAAGTTACGGAAGCGGCGAAGAACGTTAACACACCTGTGCGGCTCTTATCGACTGAGGAGGCCGACAGAGTTAGAAGAAAAGTAGTAGCAAAATTTACCGGCGGCAAAGAGGTTAGTTTCCTGTGGGACCATTTCACTGATAGTGTTTCCGTCCAATCTCATCTTGGGTGGCAGTGGATAAGCGATTTTACAGGGGATGCGAAAACGATAATGTTCTTCCTTGACTAGCAAGGATCTGAAATGATTGAGTTTGAACAGGGTACACAAATATCTCGCGTGCTTGGAGAGTGCTTTAATTTTGAGTTTTATGTTACTAACCCGGAAGTAGAGTATATCCTTTGTCATAATCATCACGATTTTCTGGTTGCAACAGGCACAGCGACGTCATGGTTACTCCAAAATGAAAAGCAGATAAGTGAAGAAGCAACACAAGCGAATGAATTCGCAGATTATAATATCTGAGAATAGTCCGCGAAGGCGGACTTCGCTTGTATATAGCCAGTGGATTTATCCGCCGGGCGAAACTCGCGAAGTAACCACCCTCTAAAGGAATCAAGCACTATGGACCAAACAGCCTCCAACATAATCGATCAGCAAACCGCCCTCGCCAACTTCGACCACGCCCGTGACGACTTCGAGACCGCATTCCAGGCCGTGCCCGATGACGCCCTGGCCTACAAGCCCGAAGGCGACGATTACACCCTTGCCGATCTGCTGCCCCACATAACAGGCTCTATCAGCGGGTATTCGCACTTGATTGACAAGATCAAAGAAGCTCATTTCGGCGAAGTGCGTGTAGACTTACCACCCCGACAGGCCACGCTCACAGGCCGCTCGATAGATCGACAGAATGTCCTGCTAGAGATGGAAGCCGCCCACAACACCCTCGCCAGCAAACTGCGTGGCATGCTGGGCGATGATTTCACCCGCCAGGCCCTCGTCTACTTCCCAGGCTCCACCGAACCATACCCCACCGCAGCCGCCGATATAACAGGCTGGCTAACCGACCATTACAACGAGCACACCCTCCAGGTAGCCCAGATGCTAGAGCAACGCAATTCCCCCTCATGAGTTATGTATAAGGTAAACAATTCGTAATCAAAAACAATAAAACTCTTGGCGGTTCCTTGGCGCTCTTGGCGGTTTGGCGGTTTGGTTTTAATTCATAATTTCCGAAGGGAGAACACATTGCAAAGAATAATGGTCACAGGCGGCGCAGGCTTTATCGGCAGCAACTTCGCCCGCATGATGCTCGAAAAGCATCCTGATTACCACATCATCGTCTACGATAAAATGACCTACGCGGGCAACCCTGATAACCTAATGGACCTTCAGGACAACCCCCGCTTCCTCTTCGTCAAAGGTGACATAGCCGACCCCGCCAAGGTTGATGAGACCATCCAACAACTAAGCATCGACACCATAGTCAATTTCGCCGCTGAGACCCACGTCGACCGCTCCATCGAGGACCCCGGCAGCTTCATCCAGACCAATGTCCTCGGCGTCCACACCCTCCTCGAAGCCGTCCGCAAGTTCGGCCTCGAAAAAATGCTCCACGTCTCCACCGACGAGGTGTACGGCGCGGTCCTCGAAGGCTCATCAACCGAAACAGACCTCCTTGAGCCGCGCTCACCCTACTCCGCAGCCAAAGCAGGCGGCGACCTTATGTGCCTGGCTTATCATGTCACCCACAACACGCCCGTCATGGTCACGCGCGGCTCCAACACGTACGGCCCTCGCCAGTACCCCGAAAAGCTCCTCCCGCTCTTCATCTCAAACGCCATAGAAGACAAGCCCCTCCCGGTCTACGGCGACGGCAAATACATACGCGACTGGATGTACGTCCTCGACCACTGCGACGGCATAGACACAGTCCTCCACAGCGACGAGCCGGGCCAGATATACAACATCGGCGGTGGCAATGAGCGCGAAAACATCGAGGTCATATACACCCTCCTCGACCTCCTCGACAAGCCCAAGAGCCTCATCAACTACGTGCAGGACCGCCCCGGCCACGACCGCCGCTATTCTATAGATACAACCAAATTGCAAGCCCTTGGCTGGTCCCCCAAATGGTCCCTTGAAGATGGCCTCCGAGAAACAGTAAACTGGTACGTCGAGAACCGCTCCTGGTGGGAGAAAATCAAAAGTGGTGAGTTCGCCGAATACTACGCCCGAATGTACGAACAGCGCAAAGTCCTCGCAAAGCATGGATGAGTTCAAGGTTCAAGGTTGAATAAGAAACCTTGAACCTTGAACCTTAATTCATAACTCAAAATTCCCAAAGGGACCCCTATGCCTTTATTCGATTTCCTAAAAAGCGATAACGCCAACTTCTTCAAGTGGTTCGAAGATGCCGGCTCCAACATGCTTAATGCCTCCAGAGTGCTGCGCGAGCTTTGCTACGATTTCAAGAACCCGCAGGAAGCCGTTAGCCGCCTCCATGACCTTGAGCATCTGGGCGACGAAATCGGCCATGAGATGTATAACAAGCTCAACAACACATTCGTCACCCCTATGGACCGCGAGGACATCATCAGCCTCTACAGCGCCATTGACGACGTGACCGACCTTATCCACTCCGTAGCCGACCTGATGGTAGTCTACAAGGTCGAGGCTGTAACCCCGATAGCCCAGCAACTCTCCGACTGCATAGTGAGCAGCGCGGAACACGTGGCCACTGCCTTGCCTCACCTGCGAAAAAGGAGCGAGCTTAGCACCATACTTCCCTCTATAGTCGAGATTCACAGCCTGGAGAACGTAGCCGACCAACTCCTGCGTGATGGCCTTTCGGAGCTATTCTCCAATCCTCAGGACGTCCTCCACATCATCAAATGGCGCGACATCTACTCCGAGATGGAAGAGGCCACCGACAAGGCCGAAGACATCGCCGATGTATTGCGGGGCCTGGTAATAAAGAATGCCTGATCTCGGACCCTCAGCCTGGACTTTGCTTATCCTCGTAGTCCTCCTCGCCGTCGCCTTCGACTTCATAAACGGTTTCCACGATACAGCCAATGCCATCGCCACAGTGGTAGCCACGCGCGTCCTCAGCCCCGCTGCCGCAATCGGTATGGCAGCCGTCCTCAACTTCGTCGGCGCGCTCACCGGGCAGGCCGTAGCCAAGACGATAACCGGCGGCCTGGTCAATCCCAACGCGGTAAAGGCGCTCGATTTCTCCTCAGCCCAACTCCTCATCATGTCTGCCCTCATCGGCGCTATAATCTGGAACCTCGTCACCTGGTTCTACGGAATACCCTCCTCGTCAAGCCATGCCCTGGTCGGCGGAGTAGTCGGCGCGGGCGTAGCTGCCCTCGGCATGAGCAATGTGATATGGGAAGGCCTTCTCAATAAGGTAGTTCTCCCCCTCATCTTCTCGCCCGTGATCGGCTTCCTCGTCTCCGCGCTCTTGATGAAGCTCCTCTTCTTCCTCTTCGCCAAATCCCCACCCCAACGAGTAGGCAACCTCTTCAGGCGCTTGCAGCTCGCCTCCTCCGCGTTCATGGCATTCAGCCACGGCTCCAACGACGCCCAGAAGACGATGGGCGTTATCACCCTCGCGCTCTTCTCTGCTGGCTTCGACCTGCCCCTTGACGCCAAGGGCGTGCCTAACATCCCGTGGGAAGTGATACTCCTGGCCGCGGCAGCAATGGCATTCGGCACGGCAGCAGGCGGTTGGCGCATAATCCACACTATGGGCAACCGCCTCACCCGCCTCGAACCTATCCACGGCTTCGCAGCCGAGACCACCGCCGCCACCATCATAGAGACAGCCTCCCGCCTCGGCTTCCCCCTCAGTACCACCCACACCATCTCCTCCTGCATCCTCGGCGTAGGCGCCGCCCGCCGTATCTCAGGCGTCCGTTGGTCCGTCGCCTTCAACATGATCCGCGCCTGGATATTCACGATCCCTGTCTGCATCACCCTGTCATATGTAGCCTATTCGCTTCTAAATATCTTCTTCTGATTCAAAATTCCCGAAGGGTAAGTTGTTCGACATCCAGATAGCAGTCGCAAAGACAAATAAATACGCCACCGGCGAAAGCGGCGACACCGTCGAGGTAGTCGAGCGTCCGCATGGTGGCTTCTCGATCGTGCTGGCCGACGGGCAGGGGAGCGGTCGCGCCGCCAAGACCCTCTCCCACCTCGTGACCACCAAAGCCGTCAGTCTCATCAAAGACGGCGTGCGCGACGGTGCGGTTGCCCGCTCAGTCCACGACTACCTCTATGCTTACCGTGGCGGCAAAGTCTCAACCACCCTCGCCATCCTCTCCGTAGACCTCGCCACACGCACCCTAGTTATCTCGCGCAACAGCCACTGCCCCGTGCTCCTCTCCCGCTCCGGTGGTCCCGTCACCACCGACACAGGTGAAGTCTCATCCCCCATAGGCATCTACCCCATGACCAAGCCGGTCATAACCGAGTTGCCCCTAGAAGCCCACACCTACGCGGTCACTTATTCCGACGGCCTCATGGAAGCAGGCAAGCGCACCGGCAGCCCCATCGACCTCCACGCCCTTGTCGCTGACCGCCTCACCAAAACCCAGACCACCGCCCGCGACCTCGCCGATCATCTCTTAGAGCAAGCCCTTACCCTCGATGCCAACCGCCCAGCCGACGACATGACCGTGCTCGTACTCGCCATCCTCCCTGCCCTCGAAAAAGACAACTCCCGCATAACCCCCCAGGTGCGCCATATGGACCTGCATATCCCTCTCTAAGTAATCTCTTCACGAAAGGGGACATTCCCCCTTCCCAGAAGCCTCCACGCCACCGCAAGCCACAACCCCATAACCACCCACATAGCCGCACTGCTCGCCACAATAGCCAACAGAGTACTCCCAGGCGCGATTTCAGCAGCGGTAAAAAGCCAGTCATAAGGCCGCCGCAAAAGCAGCCCAAACCCCAGAGCCACGCCTATCCCCACCAAAATACGACCTGCAATAGACTTATACCCACCCTCCCACGACCCTATCAACCCCACCACCGGCACCGACAACCCCACAAGGTGATGCAGCCACGTGCTCCCCGACACCAGGTGCGTCGTAAGCAACACTAACCCAACCTGCAAAAGCAGCTCCACCATCCGCGCTTCCCCATTCATACCGCCCGCCACATCCCGTGACCTCCACAGCACATACACCGCACCCGCCACTACCAGCAGGTTCAAGCCCCACGTAATCATCGGACGCGCGCCCTCCGCCTCCACTATCCGCATAGGAGGCAAATTCGGGTCGTCCGGCATCACGGCGCGCGACACGAAAGCATTGATGCTCT
>JBDSDS010000194.1:0-12157 GCA_039920445.1 Chloroflexia bacterium | reverse complement strand
GCCTCCTCTACCATCTCGATGATGTGTGCCAGTGTGGTATCGTTCGCGGCGCGGACGACCTCGATACTGAGCGCGCCTGGCCCGTTGATCGTCCCTGCAAACACCTCTGAGCCGACAGCAACATCTACGGGCACACTCTCACCCGTAATCGGCGATTGGTCGATAGACGATGCGCCGGAGAGAACCCTACCGTCAAGTGGAAGGCGCTCACCCGGACCAACCAGCACTGTATCTCCTGGGCGCACCTCTTCAACCGGCAAGCGGATGTCGCGCGTCGCCTGCTTGCCGTTCAAGCCCTCGATGCGGCGCACAAGGGCCGTGGCCGGGGATAGCTCCATCAACGAGCGAATAGCGCCGCGCGTCTTTTCGAGCGTATATGCCTGCAAGGTGCCGCCAAATGCAAAGAGGAGCACCACTGTGGCCGCTTCTGCCCAATCTCCAAGCGCGCCTGCTCCCAGCGCCGCCACAGTCATCAGCAGGTTCATGTCGGCCCGCCGTGACTTCGCCGCCAGAAGGCCTGCCCGCGCAAAACCAAAGCCGCTGATAACGACAGTCGCCGCGAAGAGGACGTTGACAAGCAGACGTGAAACATCAGTGAAAGAGAGCGCGAAGGCAATCAGGGAGAATACCGCACCTAATAGGGTCGTGACGACGCGCCGCTCGCGCTTCCAAAAAGGCTCGCGCACAAGTGAAGAGCGCGTGCTGACGGGGGATGCGCGATAGCCCGCCTCGCCTACCTTGTGGGAAATGGCATCATTAAGTCCCGGCTGGTGTCCTTCAATAGGCACAACAGAGAGCCGAGCGGAGCCGAAGTTCACGCTCGCCGACGAGACTCCAGGTATGGCGGCTACCGCTTTCTCAATCGTGAGAGCACAATCGCCGCAATCCATACCCTCAAGCGTGTACTCAAACGAGCCTTTCTGGTTTGTGCTTTCGACGTTGTATCCGAGGTCCGAAATGCGCTCGATTATGGCGTCTTGATTGACGGTTGAGAGATCGTAGCGCACTTCGGCGGTGGACGTAGCGAAATTCACCTGGGCGGATTCGACACCAGGCATGGAGATAAGGGAACGCTCGATGCTGATGGCACAATCGGCGCAGTCCATCCCGCTCAGGCGTAGTTTTTCGGTTTTATTGGGGGTTTCTATCATATGCAAGCAAATCTCAAGGCGTGATACTTATTCGTCCCTCACGTGTTCCAAACAGACTTCCAGGAGAGTGCGGATGTGGGCATCGTCCAAAGAGTGATATATGATCTTGCCGTCGCGGCGGCTTTTGAAGAGGCGCAACCGGCGGAGTACTTTCAGGTGCTGGGATACAGCCGACTCGCTTATATCGGCTATGGCTGCCAGGTCACAGGTGCATAGCTCCTGGTTCAGAAGGCTGTAGACGATCTTTGCGCGGCTTGGGTCTGCCAACACCTGGAAGATAGCAGCCAGTGAGTGATACTCTTTGGGGGGCAGAAGCGAAGCACGCCCCAACCGCACGCTCTGAGGGTTGACGCACCGTACCTCACACACATCACCACCTGGCTCACGCTGGAGGTATATCAGGCTGGTTAGCTGTTTTGTCTCGTTTGTTGTATTCATAGTAATCTCGATTAAGTATACGCTAAATCGTTACTAATGTCACACCGATTAAGATGTAAGTTTATGAGTAACCACGTATAATAAGGCCCGTCTCAGTCAACTCAACCGGAAAGTGCCCGATCCTGTTCAAGGCTTCTAATGCGCCGGTAACATTCTGATAGGTGGTGTTGGGTGGACGGCTCATAAGTCTATTATCTTCTATTTGGTATTGTGCTGGAATTTCAATCCATTCGATCTCGCGATATACAAACTCTGGTTGAAAGACGCCGTCAGCCAAGTGTTCTTCTAAAAGGTCTGCCTCCCGTGGAAATGATGTAGTAAACACACGCTCATCCGCAACGAATTTCCAATGACATCTTGTCAAACCAAGAGTATGGGCAGAGAGAATGAGGAAGGCTTTACGCCACTTGGTATTGCTCATGTGAGCATGGCTAAACGCAGCGATAACCTGCTCAACCTTTTTCTGGCGCTTCTCTAGCCATTCTTGTTGTTGGCGTTGCAGCCGCATATTGAGTTTATTAGGCTTCTTGATATCCATATCTAAAATGATAGCACAGAACTAAAGGACAGTTTGTTAGGCGTTTTAAGGAGACGGATTCTGAACGCAGTGAAGAATGACAATGTATGTGCAAAACCACCTTAGGTCAAACATACGGGGTGTAACATCCTCGCACGCTTAAGCCGGGATCGAAAGCAAATAACAACCGAAAACTCATCAAGGGAAAAACAATGCGTGCCGATTGGATACTATTTACGCTGTTGAGCTTGCTGTGGTTAGCCGCCGGGGGCCGCCCCTTCCGCTGGGTACGCAGGCGCAAATGATGAAGGACGCTGGACAATCGGTAATACTGCTCGACGATGAAGCGATGCGGCGGGCGCTGACACGGGTCGCCCACGAGATATTGGAGCGTAACGGAGGCAGTGAAGGGTTACTTCTACTGGGAGTGATGACGCGAGGCGTTCCCCTGGCTCGCCGGATATCAAGCCTCATCAAGCAATTTGAAGATGCAGAAGTGCCTATGGCAGAGCTTGATGTCACACCTTACCGCGACGACAGAGGCGTTCAGGGTGTAAACAACAGGCTATTCGACACAGCCCGCCTCGCCGACCCGGAACGCCCTCCGCTATCTCTCATACAGCCCCCGCCTGACGTAGAGGGGAAGCGCATTGTGCTCGTGGACGACGTGCTGTACACGGGGCGCACAGTGCGAGCCGCCATAGACGCTATCATGGACATTGGCCGCCCGACCGGTATACAGTTGGCCGTGCTGGTTGATCGGGGACATCGGGAGCTGCCGATCCGAGCCGACTACGTAGGCAAGAACGTGCCGACTTCCCACACCGAGCGCATCCAGGTCCACCTCGTGGAGACCGACGGCACAGACGAAGTGCTGCTGGTCAGGGCTGCTCTACCAAAGGGCAAATAGCGTCAGAGGTAGAGTTACTATTGCTCTCGCCGAATCTTCGCGCCGAGCGCTTCCAGGCGGGTCTCGATAGATTCGTAGCCTCGGTCTATCTGGCGGACGTTATAGATTGTGCTCTCGCCTTTGGCGCATAGGGCGGCCTGGAGAAGGGCCATGCCTGCGCGGATGTCGGGGCTGGTGATATCCTCGCCGTGAAGCTGTGCCTTGCCGACCACTACCGCCCGATGTGGATCGCACAGTACGATACGCGCTCCCATACCGATGAGGCTGTCTACGAAAAAGAGACGGCTCTCGAACATCTTCTCGAAGATAAGCACCGTGCCCTCTGATTGGGTAGCCGTCACCAGTACAATACTCATCAGGTCGCTTGGGAAGGCGGGCCATATGCCGTCGTCTATCTTGGGCACAGCCTCGTGAACGTCGTAGGCAACCCGGAGGTCTTGCCCGCCCGGCACAATCATGTCCTCACCGTCTACCTTCACACAGACCCCTAGCCGCTTGTAGACGAGGCTACTCATACGCAGCTGCTCAGGCACGGCTTTGCGTATCCGTAGCTCGCCTCCCGTTACAGCCGCCAAACCGATGAAGCTTCCGACCTCGATGTGGTCTGACATGATGGTGTGCTCGCCACCGTGAAGAGCAGAGACACCTTCTATCTCAAGGGTGTTGGTGCCTATACCTGTGACTTTCGCTCCCAGGCAGTTGAGCATACGGCACAGGTCCTGCACATGAGGCTCAGAGGCGGCATTATAGATAATGGTCTTTCCTTCGGCCAGCACTGCGGCAAGGACCCCCTGCTCGGTGCCAGTTACGCTCGCTTCGTCCAGGAAGATGTCGGCGCCACGAAGACGGTCCACGTGCATAATATACTGATCGCCGTCGACTTCAACCGTAGCGCCTAATGCTTTGAGGGCGAGCAGGTGCGTGTCGATACGCCTGCGCCCGATAGCGTCACCACCAGGTTGTCCAACGATTGCGCTCCCGGTGCGCGCCAGAAGGGGGCCAGCCATCAATATCGAGCCGCGCACTTGAGCCCCAAGCCCACGGTCAGGTTGCTGGTTTACATTGCGAGCCTGCAGGGTGATGGTCCGCGTGCTCAACAGCTCTGACGAATCGACCTCTACGCCCATGCCGCGCAATATGTCGAGCAGGGTATGTATATCAGAGATATTTGGCACATTATGTAAAGTAATAGGCTGGTCGGTCAGCAAGCAGGCAGCCAGCATGGGTTGTGCCGAGTTCTTATTCCCCGCCGGGGTGATTTCCCCATGCAACGGGTGGCCGCCTTCAACGATAAGTCGTTCCATTCAACTCCTAAGTAAGTAGCGATGAGCAATGAGCAATGAGCGATGAGTGCTTATGACTAACAACTAACAACTCATCACCTCGTCGCGCGCAGGGTCAAACTGAAGTAGAGGGTGCCGCCCTCGGAGGCTCTTAGTTTCAGCCAGTTGGTGCCGGCGTGCAAGGCGTCGCCTGAGACGGCTATAGAGATTGTGCCGGGGCCAATGGATGTAGTGGGCTGGGTAGGTGTCTGCACCAGGTGGTCATTCAGCAAGATGATGGGCGCGTCACGTTGCGGCTCCTCGCCCGACTCGGCGGCGTAGCGGGAAAGCGCCCAGAGAGCGCTCGCTGTTTCCTCGACGCTTCGCCAGCCGATGCCTTGCCTGCTGTTCATCAATGCGCGGGACGTAGCATCGGCGGCTGCGTTGTAATCTGAAATACCGAGAGGACCAGTTCGCTCTTGCTGTTCGATATGGCTGACCGCAACAAATGCATCGAGCAAGGGCGCAGAGGCGCGAGTCTGTTCACTCGCCTCCGGCGCTAGCCTATCGACGAGCGCGAGAGCGTCCTGAGTTGCGCCGCTCTGCAAAAGCGCCATCGCAAGCCAGGCCTGACCGTTGACCGACAATCCCTGGCCCGGCTTTTCCCCGATATATGCCATCATCGGGCGCGCTAATTCGGCGTCGAGCATGCCGTACATTGATAATACATAGAAGGCATTGGCCCGTTCGTCAAGTAATGCCTGCTCGCTAAACGAGGGCAATGGCCGGCTGGCCTGGAACGACAGATACGCCAGCCCACTGTTGAGCGCCGTGCTATCAACGGCGGGCGCGGATGCATCCCCGCCGGTATCGGCCCAAACGAGGTTGTAACGGCGCAATGAGAGGAGAATATGCGAGGTTGCGACAACACTGCTTATCCCCTCAGCGCCCACTCCCTCCATTCCCCAGCCGCCGTCAGCGCGTTGCCCGGAATAAATCTGTTGAAGAAGTAGAGAACGCTCGACCGCAGAATAAGCCAGCGCGGGCGGAACAGATGCGCCAAGCCTGCGGTAAGCCGAGGCAACCGACGCCCCAGCGCTCAAGCGAGCAGCCGCCACCGCCCCATCGCCGTCCATATTACTGGCTGAAGGCAGAGCCGCCGCGATACCTCGCAAGGTTGTCAGCAGTGAGGTTGAAGCATGAATTTCTAACTCTACATCATTGTCCGAGAGGCCAGAAGGCACCTGTACACCCACCAGACGCTCGCCAGACGCTGAGCCTGAGACGTAGGTGGTCCTGGCGCGTGGATTGTCCGTAGATTGCACGCCGAGAGGCCACGATCCTTCTATACTCGCGCTCGGCGTGAACGAGAAGGTTGCTGTGGAAAGTCCCGATTTCAACGGCAACAACCGCCAGATGAACCTTTCCCATCCACTAGCCTGCAAGTCTACTCGCTGCGAATTGTTCCCAAGCGCCGTCAGCCCAGGATCACCCATGACACGCAGACCAGTCGATAATGCTTCTCCCGCCGGGTTGTGTACCACAACAGAAACAGCCTGCGCTTCCTCGGCCACAGCATTTTGGGCCGTCGGCACTTGTACAAAAGGCCCTGGTGAGACCCTCAGAACGAACCACGCCCAGGTGTGGCTGCCATCTAGTGCCGCAGCATGGGCGATGACGTACCAGAGGCCAGGCATAGTGGGGGCAGAGAGTGTGGCTGAACCACGGCCTTCGGTGTTTATGCTGAGGTTCAGCTCCCAACCATGGGTCACGCCCCGAACCAACACCCCGGAGACAGGACGAAACTGAATAGACGCGCTTCCGGCAAGTGGCTGGCCGTCCTTATCAGTCAAGTTAAGCGCGACAGGGAGCGATGCGCCCGGTAGGGCCGTGCCCGCCGTCGTTACCTGGAGCGATATATTCTCATTCTGAGGAGGTAGAAGCGCAAGTTCTCTGCTGCCCTCGACGCCCGCTCGCTTGATGAGCACACGTCCTCCCGCAAAGCGAGCCGGGATAGGCAACGTGACGTCGCTCGCGGCGTGGGCGCTCAGGTCGAGCGACCATGATGCCTGTTCCCCGGATGGAGAGTATGCCAGCACCAGCAAGTCGCTTCCGCTTGTCTGCGCTCCCAGGCCGACCACTCGCAGGCGGGTGTTTCCTTCCTCGGCGGGCGGCGCAATCACCGCCACTCCCAGGCTGGGAGATACAAGCTGGCGCACCCCCGCGAGGGCGCTTCTGGTCGAGGTCATATCCAGGTAGGAGGTTGCAGAACCGTACTGCTCTTGCGCAACTGCCTCTACGTGAAGATAAATACCTGGCTCGTTATAGTTTGCTGCCCAATCGGGTAGACGTAGAGTTACGCTTGCACGGCCTTGCGCGTCGGTGATCGTCTCTACGGCCTGAGAAGTCCAGTTATCGCCCTGTATACGAAGTGTCGCGGTGATAACTGCGCCGACGGCTGGCGCGCCCCCCGGCCCAATTATGCTGACTGTGCGCGTAAGCGTTGAAGTTTGGGCGGTCTGCAAGTCAGTACCGGGCACAATGTAGACGCTAAGATCATCTTTAGATAACGCTTCCAAATTGAGTGGGAAATCACGCGTGGCCGTGCCTGAACTAACCCGCAGCGTGTAAAGCCCAGGCAACAGGTCGGGCGATAAGCTGAACAGGCCGCCCGCGCCACCTGCGCTGTCCGGCTTCAGCTTGAGGAGAGATAAGGTGGAACCCCCAGGCATCAGGAGAGAAACCGACACATCCTGTTCGGCTACCGGGGTGCCCTGAGAGATGCCGTCGGCTGAGCCGGTGAGCACCTGGAAGTTGACGTTCTGGCCGGGAAGATATGAGGCGCGATCGGTCTGCAAGATGAGCGGAGCAGGAGTCTGTACGACTTTACCGGCGCATTCCGCGCTGCCCGCTCGACACCGGAAGGCCACAAGGTGGCCTTCCGCATCCTGCGCTATGGCAAGGCTGGCTTGCTCTTCATTCGATGCAGGGAACCACAGTCCCGCATCGCTTGTGAGGCCCTTTTCAATAAGAACGCCCGAAGGCGAATAAAGCGATACCTCGGCGTTTTGCCAGACACGCCCGTCCGGCCCTGTCGCCCAGAAAGGTCCGCCCGGTTCGACTAGACTAAGACTACCGTCAGCGACAACCAGTATCTGCCAGTCCGAAAGGGGCTTGGCTTTACTCGGTGCCGTGATCGATAAGAGGTAGATACCTGCTCGTAGATCTAAAATCTCAGCTATGCCATAAGCCTGTGTGTCTAGAGTGACCTGTACGCCATCAGGACTTGAAAGACCATCCAGGAAGCCAGCAGGCAATGGACGCGGCCAACCGTTCGACTCAGCGCCAAGGGCAGATAGTCGGTCGGCTGACAGAGTGTACAGTTTAAGATCGACATTGCCCAGAGGAACATCATCAGCGTTGGGACGAGACGCGTTTGCGGCAACGGCTTCATACTGCACCTTGAGAGGGCTATTCAAGGCGGCGACTACTAGCCGACCTTCGACAAGTCGCAGCCTGGGCGTAGGCAGGGCTACGTCGTATGTGAACTCATAGGAACGGCCCAGGGTCTCGCCGGAGCGTGTGCGGGCAAGCACTCCGATATGCAGCGACACCTTACCCTCCGGCAGCGCGTCTCTGGGTGAGACCGAGAGCTTGCTGCCGTCTTCGTGCCATGTAAGCGCGACCGGTATAGCTTCTTGAGAGCCTGCGGCGCGTAGTGATACATGCTGTGTGGTTTCGTACTCATCCATCGGGACGCTGAAGACAAAAGCAAGTGGCGTGTTAGGAGAGATCCGGGCAAAATCAAGCGGCAGATCGGGCGCTACGGAAGGCAAATCACGAGTACGGAACGACCAGGAAATAGGCTCATCGAGTGGTGTTCCCGCTATCGAGCGAGCCGTGCCACTGAGGACGACCCTGTACGTTACTCCCCTCCGAAACCCCGGCGAGCCAGGGGAAAAACGAACTTCATTATCTGCGTCCCAACTGAATACACCCGAGGCAGGCGGGTCTATCTTGAAGACGCTCTCGACCGACGCGCGGTCCATCGGCTGATCGAACCGCAGGCGCAACGGCTCATCAGTAGCGACGTCCGTTGCCGAGGCTGCGGGAAGGAGGCGCACAAGGCTCGGCACGGTGATGGGACCACCCACGCCTTTGTAGCCCGATGACACAGCAGGGATGGGAGAGACACTAACAGATGAGCCTGTTTCTCCCGACACCTCGAACCCCAGCTTATCATAGCCCCAGAAAGGCGCAAACAGGTTGAACTGATAGGCGAGCGCTGTAACTGCGACCATACAAGCCGCCACAGTCAGTGCTATGCGCCGAGGGGAAGGGTCGAAGCGGAGCAAAAATCCCAAGCCAAGCCCGCCTAGAGGCAGTCTCATTCTACGGTGGCGTGGACTGCCCAAATCAGGGCGGCCCTGTGGCGCCCCTGGTGCGCGTACCGGGCTGCGTTGCTGACAGACTGTCTGTAGAACCGCCGAGCGAACGCGGTCTGAAGGGCGGGTATCGGGTACACTTTTGAGCAACACCTCAGCCTGACGCACGCGCGCTAACCAGGCCGCGCAGTCGTGGCACTGCTCCACGTGATGAAGAAGATCTTGCCTCTGGCGCGGAGTTACCTCGTTATCCGCGTAACGCGAAATCAGCTCGTGGTAGCGGGCGCAACTCAAAGCTCACCCTCTTTGACCAGTGACCAGTGACCAGTGACCAGTGACCAGTGATCAGTAAAGTTGTGAGTGGTAAGTTGTGAGTTATTAGTTTGCATGGATGGAGCCATCATGCGAGATTTAGACTTCAAAGCCCTTCGGCGCCTCATTAGTATTTGCGACGCGGCTGTATATCTGAATAAATTGTTCGCGGGCGCGAGCGAGACGGCTAAAGACTGTGCCTTTGGGTATCTTCAGGATTTCGGCTATCTCCTCGCACGAGAACCCCTCGACCGAGCGCAGTACCAGGCAGACGGCAAGCGCGGGAGGCATTTCGTGAAGAGTGCGCCTCACCATGACCGACTCGATCACCTGCGGGGTGAAGTCGTCGGAGGTGAATTCGTCGCTCTTTTCGTCCTGTTCGAGGATAGGCATCCATGTGATCAGCTTACGCCGCCGGAGAATATCGAAGCAAGCGTTCGAGGCAATGCGGTAAAGCCAGGCGCTGATATTCGAGTCGCGGGCAATGGTGCGGATGTTCTGGAATGCCTTGAGGAACGTCTCCTGGGTAACATCGTCAGCCACTTCCGCATTACCAAGCAGACGGTAGACATAGCGATGCACAGGCGAGCTATATTGCTCGTAGATAAGCACGAACGCTTCTTCGTCGCCGTTGCGTGCGCGCTCGATAACGGCTATGTCCATTGGTCGGGCCCCCAGGACGGTGAATGCAGACCACACCATGCGTGAGCTACGGCGCGGCAGAGAAAATCAGGAATGCCTTTTGATTATAGGAGGGATGGCAGAGTGTAGTCAAGCCAGAGTGAGCCTCAACGCGAAACCCGACAACTGATTAGAACCCATCTCAAAAAGCCTCACACAATGGGAAGCAAGATAAAAGTTTGAATTGTCATTCTGAACGAAGGGAAGAATCCGTCTGAGAGCGCAGATGCTAGGGAACAAAACGGATTCTTCACTGCGTTCAGAATGACAAGAGGGAGTATGTTCGCTTCCTCGGACAGATATTTGTGAGATGACTTCTACTGACTACCTCCCTCCCATGATGTGGTCAAGGTCGCCGGAAGCACGCAGGCGTAAGATAGTGCTGTCGACGGAAGAAGCAAGCGCAGGCGCCTGGGCGGGAACTGCGACCACGTAAGGCTCGTCGGTTATCGCGGGCGGCACTATTGCGAGGCTGCCTGGATTGGACCTCATGTAAGATTGCGCGGAAACACCGTCGGTTATGGCTGCATCAAGCTCGCCTTTTGCCAGGGCAGACAGAGCATCTTCGGCGGAGAGATAGAGAGAGCGCACCAGTATATTCTGCGCTACTTCACGTGATAAGCGCCTGGCTTCGGTGTCGGCTGCAGACCCTTTCTCGACTCCTATAGTTCTACTCTGGAGACCTTCGATAGATGTGATACGCGTGTCCCCCGAACGGACGAGCAGAACCTGCCCTGCCTGATAGTAGGGCGTGGAATACCTGACTACCCCCATCCTCTCAGGGATTATCGGCAGGGCGGAGATAAGCATGTCTACTGCACCTGCTTCTAAGGCATCATACAGAGTATCGAGAGCAAGCGTTTTGAACTCGACCCGCACTGCGAGGTCCGCAGCAATAGCATCTGCGATCGCAGCGTCATAGCCTGCGACTTTGCCGTCCAACAGCGTGTCGAAAGGTGGGTATGTAGGGTCTATCCCCACGCGGAGGACGCCGCTTGCCTGCATCGCCTCCATATATCTGTCGACGGGACGCTGTTGCCCAAGCCAGACAAGGTATACAAGTAGGGCGAGAGAAGCTATGATTGCCAGGTCAAGTAATCGGCGCATGAATCCCTTCGGGAATTATGAGTTTTGAATTGCCAGGCTCCAATCCCTAATACCTAATCCCTAATCCCCTCGCGTACTCCTGCACTTCGAGATACACGGCCTTAGGCGTGAAATCAGGCGTGAGGAATGTATAGTTATCGAAGTAGGTGTAGGCGGGCCGGGGGTAGCGAAACGCCCAGAGGGTAACGGCTTTACACCAGGGCCACTCCTCGGCGGCCTTCCAGTAGGCTTCTATAGTGTATTCTACACGCTGATACGGCTTTACCGCGAAGGACCACCGTGGGCTATCGTTCCAGCCGCCTTCTGTAATATAGACATCCTTCGCGCCATCTCCATGTGACTGCATAATCTTGTACAGTTCTTCCACACGGGCAAAGTTTAGCTTATTAGGAGCAGGCGGATCGTCGGGTGACACTGTCAGGCCATAAGTGTGGGCGGCCACCACATCGAAGTATGATGCTGCCCCGGCCTGATACATCTTTTCCAGGTAGACTAGGTCATTGAGCGCAACTCTGCTGCCTTCACGCTCCAGGGTAGGGGCAAGGCCCGCAAGGAGCACTATGGCGTTGGGATCGGCTTGTTTGGCTCGACCATAAGCAATCTTCAGGAGTTCGGTGTAGGCAACGGGATCGGGTGATCGCTGGCCCCACTCGGCGGAGATATTAGGCTCATTCCATATGATGTAGTGGGAGATTCGACCCTTGAAGTGCGATACAAATGCGAAGACGAAGTCTCCGTAATCGGCGTAGTGTTCGCGGTCGAGGTACTTCCAGGTGGTGCGTTGTGGACGCGCCCATTCCGGCACCGCATCGATGCGAGCCAGAAGTGTTATCCCCTCGGACCTCGCAGCGTCTGCTACTAGGTCAGCATGCTCCCAATCGAAACGATTGCGGTCGGTCGGCTGGATGTAAGGCCAGGGGAAGAACTCGGTAGCCCACGTTCCACCCATCTCGCGCAGCATCCTGAACTCGCGCCGGATTTTCTCAGGGTCCGGCTCATCTGTCAGGCGGGTGTGCATACCGATCTTCGGATTTTGGGTTTCGGATTTTGGATTTTGGATTGTTGGGGTGGGGGTGGCGCTTGGTAGGGTAGTAGATGGTACGCGGGGAAGGAAGCCCGTCAGAAGGAGGATTGCGGCCAGCGTGTAAGGGTGTGCGAAGGGAGAATTAGACCTCATACAAGGATGCTACCATAATCTAGCAGGGCGCGTGCTTCATCCGCCAAGTCGAGGTAGTAATAGAGAAGTGTAGCCTGGTTGTGGAGGAACTCGGCCATAGGACGTCGCGAAAGTCGCTCCCAGATGGCGTGCTTACTTTCGTCAGAAAAATCCGCAAGCCAGGGTATGAAGCAGGCGTATTTGATGGACGGGAAGGCTGCGAAAGCAAAGCGCACAA